>JAIRYH010000139.1 GCA_031267855.1 Prevotellaceae bacterium | reverse complement strand
AAAAAATCATGTCAAAAGAAAACGGAATAATAGATTCGTTGGGCCTTGATAAAATTCAGGATGAAATAAAATCATTATATCAGGAACTGGAAAAGGCAAATGCCGGGATTGTCGGCTTTGGCGAAAAAGTATCGGCAGCGGTAAAGGGCGCCGTTGCCGCGTTAAAGGAGCTGAAAGCGGCAAGTAATTTCACGGAACTGCGGGAAGCGGCAAAGAAAACCGCCGGGGAAAATTGATTCCGCCCTTTCAGGGCTGTGCAGCTCGTGTTTGAACTGCTGATTCGCATGAATTATGGATGACGAGTATGCCGGCGGCAGCTATTCCTGGTCCTTAACTTTTAGTTTTTAACTCTTCGAATATTTCTACAGTGGCCCGCGACTTGTTGAGGGTAAAGAAGTGCAGACCCGGCGCGCCGTTTGACAGTAAGTCCCGGCATTGCGCAATGGCAAAGTCCATGCCGGTTTGATAGATTTTTTTCGGATGGCCTTCGTATGATTTTATGTTTTCGTTCAGCGCTTCCGGCGCATTGCCCATTTCGGCAAAGCGTGTCCACTGCGAGAAAGTGGTTATGGGCAGGATGCCCGGAATGATGCGGCAGTCAATGCCTGCCGTGCGGCACTGTTCCACAAAGCGGAAGTATCCGGCATTGTTGAAAAACAGTTGCGTCAGCAGGAACGAGGCGCCGGCGTCCGTTTTCTTTTTCAGGTTGGCAATGTCCTGCGCCATGGAAGAGGCTTCGGGATGTTTTTCGGGGTAGGCGCCGCCGCCGATGCAGAAGTCAAAACCGGCAGCGCGAATAAAAGTGATCAGGTCGCCGGCGTAGGCGAACCCGTCGGGATGCGGTTCGAAGGTGGCGACGTCGCGCGGAGGGTCGCCGCGCAATATCATCAGGTTTTCCATGCCCATGTTCCGGAAGCGTTGCATGTCGGCGGTGATTTTTTCTTTGGATGCGCCCACGCAGGTGTAGTGCGCCATTGTTTGCAAGCCGGTTTTGTGTTGCAGATAGTCCACCAGCGTCAGCGTACGTTCCTGCGACGAGCCGCCCGCACCATAGGTTACCGACACAAACGACGGATTGAGGTTCATCAGCTGTCCGGCGTTGATGCCGAAATCAACCGCTGCTATTTCATCTTTCGGCGGAAAAAATTCAAACGAGAACGTGCACGGCTGTTGCTCAAAAATGTCGGTAATTTTCATATTTACGGATTTACAGATTTACGGATTTACAGATTTACAGATTTGGCTGGCGCCGGTAAAGTGAAAAACTAAAAGTGAAAAGTTGGCTGGCGCCGATGCGCTTGTCGCAACTTACAACTTTTCACTTTTCACCTTTCACTTTTCACTTTTCAGCCATTTGTCCAGCCATGCATAAAAGGTGCGGTGCCAGAAGATATTGCTTTGCGGTTTTAATATCCAGTGGTTTTCTTCGGGGAACAATACCATTTCTGCGGGAATATTGCGGATGCGTGCCGCATTGAACGCCGCCATGCCCTGCTCGACGGGCACGCGGAAATCTTTTTCGCCGTGCATCACCAGCAGCGGCGTGTCCCATTTATCCACAAACCGGTGTGGCGAGGCGGCATAGGAGCGCATGGCTACCGGTTTGTCCTTTTCCCAGTAGAAGCCGCCGTTATCCCAGTTGACAAACCACAGTTCTTCGGTTGTCAGCGCCATTTGCTCCAGGTTAAAAATACCCGAATGGGCAATGAATGCCTTGAATCGTTTGGCGTGATGCCCGGCGAGATAATAAATTGAATATCCTCCGTAGCTGGCGCCCACTGCGCCGAGCCGGTTTTCATCCACAAACGGTTCCGCTTTCAGGTTGTCGATGGCGCTCAGGTAATCTTGCATGTTTTGCCCGCTGTAGTCGCCGCTGATTTGCTCGCACCATTCCTGCCCGAAACCCGAAACGCCGCGCCGTGCCGGGATGGTAATGATGTAGCCGTTGGCCGCCATCAGCTGAAAGTTCCAGCGGTATGACCAGAACTGGTCCATCGCGCTTTGCGGGCCGCCTTCGCAGAAAAGCAGGGCGGGATATTTCTTCGAGGCGTCGAAATCCGGCGGATAAACAATGAACGTCAGCATTTGCCGGTTGTCCGTCGTTTTTATCCAGCGTTCTTCCACGCGTCCCATCGTCAGCCGGTCTAATAAATGCCTGTTCTCGAACGACAGTTCGGTAGCTTCGCCGCCGGTTTTATCGATGGCATACAGTTCGTCGGGCTGCGAAAAACTCTGCCGCAGGGCGATGATTTTGTCGCCTGCCGGCTGCGGCGCTCCGTAATTGCATGCGCCTTCGGCGACGGTGCGGACAGCGCCGTCGAGGGTTACTTCAAAAATGCGCGAGGCACCCTTCACGCTCGCCTGCATGTACAGCGACCGGCTGTCGGGCGACCAGCTGAATGCGCCGGAATTGTTGTCAAATGATTGCGTCAGGTCGCTCTTTTCGCCGGTGTCAAGGCGCATGACCATCAGGCGTACCTTGTCGGCTTCGTAGCCTTCGCGCGCCATGCTGTTCCATGCAATATAGCTGCCGTCGGGTGAAAATTGCGGTTCGGTATCGTAGCCGGTCATACCGCTGGTGATGATCCGGGTTGTACGCGCAGCGAGGTCGAACAGGTAAATATCCGTGTCGGTTGAGAAAGCATAATGGCGTCCGGTTTTTTTGCGGCAGGAATAGGCAATCGTTTTCCCGTCGGGACTCCACGACAGTTGCTCCATGCCGCCGAAAGGACGTGAAGGGCACTCGAACGGCTCGCCGGACAGTATATCGAAAATGTTCGACAGTGCCTGTCCGTCAAAGTCGGCAACGAACGGATGCGGGATGTCTTCCA
>JAIRYH010000112.1 GCA_031267855.1 Prevotellaceae bacterium | reverse complement strand
CGAGCATGCCGCGGATAAGGTATTCGTTGCCGTATTCGTACAGGACGCCGCCGGAGACGTTCCGGTTCATGTCCTGCAACGCATCGGTTACCTCGTCCAGTCCGACGGCGTAATGCTTCATTTTTTCGGGGCTGAGCCGGATCTGGTATTCCCTGATCTCGCCGCCCAGCACCGTAACCTGCGCCACGCCGCCGGTGGAAAGCAGGCGGGGACGCACCGTCCATTCGGCAAGCGTGCGCAGCTCCTGCAGCGGGACGGTTTCGGAGGTCAGGCCTATAATCATCAGCTCGCCCAGGATGGACGACTGCGGCCCGAGCGCCGGCATGCCCACATCCGGCGGCAGGGTTTCCCTGACGGCGGAAAGCTTTTCGGAGACGATCTGCCGGGCGCGGTAAATGTCCGTGCCCCATGTAAACGCTACCCAGACAATCGAAAATCCGGCTGTCGAGGACGAGCGCACGTTGCGAACGCCCGCCGCCCCGTTGACCGCCGTTTCGACGGGAAAGGTTACCAGCTGTTCGACCTCTTCGGGCGCCATGCCTTTGGCTTCGGTCATCACCACCACCGTGGGGGCGTTCAGGTCGGGGAAAACGTCGATCTCCGCCGTAGCGCCTGCATACAGTCCCGCCACGATGAGCGCCGCCGCGCCTGCCAGAACGGCCAGGCGGTTGTTCAGTGAGAATTTAATGATATAATTCAGCATATTCAGTTGAAAGTTGAAAGTTGAAAGTTGAGAGTTGAAAGTTGAAAGTTGAAAGTTGAGAGTTGAGAGTTGAGAGTTGAGAGTTGAAAGTTGAGAGTTGAGAGTTGAAAGTTGGCTGACGCCATTACGCGCTTCGCGCAACTTTCAACTCTCAACTTTCAACTTTCAACTATAAATAATTTTGTATCTTTGCCGACAAAAAAAATAATAAATGAATTTTGATTACAACACCCAGCGCCGGAATTTAGTGCTGCCGGAATACGGACGGCACATCCAGAAAATGATACAATACGTGAAATCCGTTCCTGACCGCGGCAAGCGCAACGAGCAGGTACGGGCGGTGGTCGCCGTCATGGGCAACCTGAACCCGCACCTGCGCGATATTGTAGATTTCCGCCATAAATTATGGGATCATGTGTATATCATTGCCGATTTCGACATTGATATTGACTCGCCTTATCCCGTGCCGGCTCCGGCAACCTTCAAGGAAAAGCCGGCGTCCATTCCGTATCAATTTACACCGGTAAGCATCATGCACTATGGACGCAATATTGAAAATATGCTGAAAGCCATTATTGACTGTCCCGACAGCCCGGAAAAAGAAGCGATGATTGCTGCGATGGCGCATTACATGAAGAAACAATACATGACGTGGAACAAGGATACTGTCGGCGACGACATTATTTTTAAAGATATAGAGATTCTCTCGAAAGGGCGTATCCGTGTGAATCCGGCTTTGAAATTGATGAATATTCAAAGCAACAACGCCTACCAGAATAACCAGCAGAATAACCAGCAGAACAACGGTAACGGAAAAAATAAAAAGTACAAGAAGAAAAAACAAAAAGCTGATAGAACTAAGAGTTAAGAACTAAGAACTAAGAACTAAGAACTAAGAACTAAGAGCGCTGGCGCCACGAATCACATTAGCACATTAGCACATTATTACATTAGCATATCAAAAAGAGATGGCAGTTTTTAAAGTATATGGCGGTTGCCGGCTGAAAGGCGAGATTATGCCGCAAGGCGCAAAGAACGAGGCATTGCAAATATTATGCGCTACACTCCTCACGTCCGAAAAGGTTACGGTTCGCAATGTGCCCGACATTTTGGATGTAAACAACCTGATTGAGCTGTTGAAAAACATGGGCGTGCAAGTCGAACAGCTTTCACGCGGCACATACGTTTTTCAAGCCGCCAACGTTAACTTGGACTACTTAAAGGACGCCGAACTTCAGACCAAAGCCACCACATTGCGCGGTTCGGTCATGATACTGGGGCCGCTGCTGGCGCGCTTTGGATATGGTTACATGCCCCGTCCCGGCGGCGATAAAATCGGTCGCCGGCGCCTGGATACCCACTTTTTCGGCTTCCAGAAGTTAGGCGCTGTTTTTTCATATAATGCAGACGAAAGTTTCTATACGGTGAAAGCCTCGCAGCTCAAAGGGGCTTACATGCTGCTCGACGAAGCGTCCGTCACCGGAACCGCCAACATTGTGATGGCGGCAGTGAAGGCGCGCGGCGTTACTACGGTTTATAATGCCGCCTGCGAACCGTATGTGCAGCAGTTATGCCGCATGTTGAACAAAATGGGAGCGAAAATTTCCGGCATAGGCTCCAACCTGCTCACGATTGAAGGCGTTGACAGGCTTGGCGGCGCCGACCATACCATTCTGCCCGACATGATTGAAGTGGGCAGTTTTATCGGTATGGCCGCCATGACGCGCAGCGAACTGACTGTTAAAAACGTGTCGTACGAAAACCTTGGAATTATTCCTGCCCAGTTTGCCAGGCTGGGTATTGCGATGCAGCAGCACGGCGATGATATTTACATTCCGTCGCAGGAACATTACGAAATCGAAACATTTATCGACGGCTCCATCATGACCATTGCCGATGCGCCGTGGCCCGGACTCACGCCCGACCTGCTCAGCGTATTTCTTGTAGTAGCCACGCAGGCCAAAGGAACGGTACTTATCCATCAGAAAATGTTTGAAAGCCGCCTCTTCTTTGTCGACAAACTGATTGATATGGGGGCGCAAATTATCCTCTGCGACCCGCACCGCGCTACTGTTATCGGACACAACCACGCTTTCACCCTCCGCGCCGCCCGCATGAGTTCGCCCGACATCCGCGCCGGCATTGCATTACTCATTGCCGCCATGAGCGCCGAAGGCATCAGCCATATCCAGCACATTGACCAGATTGACCGCGGCTATCAAGACATTGACGGGCGATTGAATGCACTGGGTGCAAAAATCGAACGCCTCGACTAAGCGTACGGATACCATGAAAAAAAATACCGGAACACACGTCAACCGTAATGACAGCATCCGTTTCATCGGCGGCGCGCTGGTTTTTTTGTTTGCCCTGTTTACGCTTATTGTTTTAATCCTGTATATCTTTCACTGGGGCACATACCAAAGCGGCGCACAGACGTCTCCCATTGTCGGGAAACTCGGCTACCGCTGGGCAAACCTGCTGATGGGCGAATATTTCGGACTGGCTTCTTTCGGGATACCTTTCCTGCTTGGCTTGGGCGGCTTGCGTTTGCTGAGGGTACGCATCGCCTGTTTTTATAAAATAATGTTAGCCGTGCTTACCGGATGCATTTTATTTTCCGTGCTGCTCGGTTTTGTCTTCGGCCATTTGATACCTTCGTTGAAAGGCTTGACAGGAAAAGGACTCGGCGGCATCACCGGCGATGTGATGAGCGGCTGGCTGATACAAACCATCGGCATTGCCGGAACGGCGCTGCTCATGCTGTTGCTGCTGCTCGGCTGGGGCATCCTGATCAGTCCGGAATTTATACCGTGGTTACGCAAACTGTTTCACGGAAAAAAGAAAAGCGGAAAGGGCGGCCGGGAAAAAACGCCTGCCGGCCCGCCGCAGCCTGCTCCGAAAAAGGATAAGGAATTTGAAATACGCCCCATAAAGGAAGACCAGCCGGAAGTGCCGCAAACGACCGAAGAAGAACAACCGGAAGTTGAAAAGCCCGTTGACGACAATCCGCCAATCAGGGACAACGATACGGAAGACGAGGTTTTCTTCGATGACACGCACGAACTGTACGACCCCACCAGAGAACTGTCGAACTACAAGCGTCCGCCGGTTGACTTGCTCGAAGACCACAAGGGACAGGGCGCCATGCCCACCGACCGGGAACTGGAGCGCAACAAAGATAAAATTGTAACCGTGCTGCAGAATTTCGGCATCGGCATCGACAAAATCATTGCCACAATCGGCCCGACGGTTACGCTGTACGAGATTGTTCCGAAAGCAGGTATCCGCATCGCCGCCATCAAACGCCTGGAAGACGACATCGCCCTCAACCTGTCGGCGCTGGGCATCCGCATCATTGCGCCCATTCCGGGCAAGGGAACGGTGGGTATTGAGGTGCCCAACGAACACCCCAACATTGTGTCGATGCTGTCGGTAATAAAATCACAGAAATTTCAGGAGGCGCAGTACGACTTGCCGGTGGTGCTCGGCAGAAAAATAGACAATGAAATTTACACGTTCGATCTGGCAAAAATGCCCCACCTGCTGGTTGCCGGCGCCACGGGACAGGGGAAATCCGTCGGGCTGAATGCCATCCTTACATCGCTGCTCTACCGCAAGCATCCGTCGGAATTGAAACTGGTGCTGGTAGATCCCAAACGGGTCGAACTGACGCTGTATTCCAAACTGGAACGGCATTTCCTGGCGAAGTTGCCCGACAGCGAAGAAGCCATTATCACCGACACGCAAAAAGTAGTCTATACCCTGAAATCGCTGTGCACGGAGATGGACGAACGCTACCGGCTGCTGCAGTCGGCAAAAGTCCGCAACATCAAAGAATACAACGAGCGGTTTGTCAACCGCCGCCTCAACCCGCTGAAAGGACACCGCTACATGCCTTTCATCGTGCTTGTGATTGACGAATTTGCCGACCTCATTATGACCGCCGGCCGCGAAGTCGAAGAACCGATTGCCCGCCTGGCACAGCTGGCAAGGGCTGTCGGCATGCACCTGGTCATCGCCACGCAGCGCCCCACCACAAATATTATTACCGGACTGATAAAAGCCAACTTCCCGGCGCGCATAGCTTTCCGCGTCATTTCCGGCATCGACTCGCGCACCATCCTGGACACTACCGGCGCCAATCAGCTGATTGGGCGCGGCGACATGCTGGTATCTACCGGCAACGAGATGATCCGCGTGCAGTGCGCTTTTGTCGACACGCCCGAAGTAGAACGCATTTGCGACTGCATCGGCCGGCAGCAGGGCTTCGGCGAAGCCTTTCCCCTGCCCGAATACAGCGGCGAAGAAAGCAACGGCAATGCCGGGAAAGTAGACTTGAGCAAGCGCGATAAACTGTTCGACGAAGCGGCGCGCGTTATCGTGCAAAGCCAGCAGGGCTCGACCTCGCTTATACAGCGCAAGCTCGAACTGGGCTACAACCGCGCGGGGAAACTGATGGACCAGCTGGAAGCCGCCGGCATCGTGGGGCCGCCGGAAGGCAGCAAAGCGCGGCAGGTACTCATCTCCGACTTTATTACGCTGGACGCAAAACTGAAAGCCCTGAACAGTGAATAGCGAACCTCATTACCGCGCCGCCATGCCGGCGTATCACCGCATCATCACGCTGGCGCTGATTTCCCTTTACGCTACAGGCGTTTTTGCACGGGACACACAGCGGTTGCTGGCTGATTTCACCGGGAAAATCAACGGCTACCGGACCGTCGAAATGGCATTTACGCTGACTTTTGAAAACCCTGCTAAAGGAATCATCCAGCGCTACGAAGGAACATTCCTCTGCCACGGCAACAAATACCGCCTGCTGACCGGCACACTGGACGTTTACTGCGACGGGCGCAACAAATGGATCTGCAACAGCGAAACCAGTGAAGTCATCATACAATACGTGCCGGACGATGAAACGTCGGCTGACATTACCGACCATCCGCTAAAATTCCTCACCATGTACCAAAAGGATTTTACGTACAGCCGGAAAACCACCGGAACGGAGGACGGAAAAACGCTTGCCGGCATAACATTTGTACCCAAAAATAAAAACGCCGCCTACACCTCCGTCATATTGACGCTGGAAGAAGCAACGGCGAATCCGCATGCCATAAAATACCTCTCAAAAAACGGCAGCTACACGCTCCGCATCACGCGCATCACGCCCGATGCGGAAGCGCTTGACGGATACTTCGCCTTCCCGAAACACCGCTACCCGGGCGTTGAAATAATTGATTTGCGATAAATCAAGAATCAGGCGTTCCCGGGAATAAAAGCTTCCTGCCCGGAAATAGCGGCAGGAGCGGACAATAATCTTATTGCGATGTTTCAACTGCCGGTTCGCATGAGTTATGAACCGGGCCGGCGCCAGCCAATTCTTAATTCTTAATTCTTAATTCTTAATTCATCATAGTCGGCGCCTACCACGACTTTGATGCTTTTCGGAATCAGTTCGAAGGTG
>JAIRYH010000108.1 GCA_031267855.1 Prevotellaceae bacterium | reverse complement strand
AGTTCTTAACTTTTGCAGCTGTCGGGGCTGCTTTCAAACACAAACACCAATTACAAAACAGCCCCCTGCTGCGATTTATATTCACTGCCAAACAGTGCAGAAATTATTACCAATTATTTTCTGCAACTGTTTTCTCTAACTTTTACCGTGATTTTTTCTCTATTCCACTAAAAAAACCAAGAGTGGAGAGGGATACTATACTCATTGGTTTCTGAGGTTCAGGAAAACCCACTCATCAAATAAGTACAGCAACCCACATCCACTCCCGGCAGGGTCGCTTTGACTTACATTCATGATGAGTAGAAATTTTCCTGATTTCAGAAACCCGGCAGAATAAAAGTTAAAGCGATATATTATTGTTTATATATCTAAAGTCAATACGTCAAGGAGCACGTAAAACCGTCGCAAATATAGAACAATATTTTTTATTTGCAAACTTTATCTGCAAAAAATTTGTTCCGATATGTTCCGGGATGATGCGCTGATGCGCCAGCCAAATCTGTAAATCCGTAAATCTGTAAATCAAACGGGCGTCATCCAATTTTGATTGTTATTCACTGTCGGGCAGGGCGCTCTCCATGGGCAAATGCCTGTTTATATGCTGTTCGTTCGAGGTCTGCATCTGCGAACAGACCAGCCGGTATATTTTCAGCATAAACAGCATCATCAACGCTGCTATCAATATGGCGAGGCACGCAAGGTACAGTATTCGTAAAAAATTTTTCATGACCGGTACTGTTTAAAACACGGACTGCCGCCGGCGGGCTTACCTCAATTAAAAAGGTAAAGATAAAAGCAGTTTTTGACCGGCGGCTGTTCATCACGTCGCATAAAGTATATACTTCCGGGCAAATATGCAGGTTGCCCCGCCCCGTCCGTCAATCTGAAAATCCGTCAATCTGTAAATCAAAATGTCGCCGGCGCCTTCGTCCCTTTTGAAAAATAGTTTTTATCAGTAAAAAAATAATAACTACTTTTACATTTTAAATCCATTATTTAAAACCTATGAAACGGGTAAAACTGCACGACAGGGAATTTGAAATCGCCATCCGGCACGACCGGATACAGACAGCCATAGGCGTGGTGGCGCAAAAGATCCGGAATGACATGAAAGACGAACAGGTGCCTGTTTTCTTAAGCGTACTGAACGGTTCGTTCATGTTTACGGCAGACCTGCTGAAGCAAATGGACTTCAACTGCGAAGTATCGTTTGTGAAACTGGCGTCGTACAGCGGCGCCGCCTCCACCGGAAAAGTACGGGAACTCATGGGGCTGGACACCGACATCAGCGGCCGCACGGTGATTATCGTGGAAGACATCGTGGATACCGGGCAGACCATCGTGGAACTGGTCGAGGTGTTGAAAAAACACCGCCCCCGGCAAATCAAAATCGCCACCTTCCTGCTGAAGCCCGATGCATACCGGCAGAATATACCCATTGACTACGTAGGCATCAGCATCCCGAATGATTTCATCGTCGGATACGGACTGGACTATGACCAGCTGGGACGCAACCTCCGCAACATTTATAAAATAATCAACTGAGCATTTCCACCATGTTGAACATTGTTCTCTTTGGCCCTCCGGGTGCGGGAAAAGGCACCGTGGCTAAAAAAATCGCCGACCGGGAAAATTTAATACACCTCTCCACCGGCGATATGCTGCGCGAAGAAGTGAAACGCGGCTCTGCCCTCGGCCGGGAAGCCGGGCTGCTGATTGACCGGGGGCTGCTGGTGCCCGACGATGTGGTGGTCGTCATGGTACGCGAATTTATAAAACGGCACATGCCGTGTCCCGGATTTATTTTCGACGGATTTCCGCGCACAACGGAACAGGCCGCGGAACTGGACGCAATCATGGCGGCGCAGGGCACAACCGTCACGGTGATGATTGCCCTGCAGGTGCGCGATGACGAAATTATCCGCCGGATGCTCAGCCGGGCGGAAATCGAAGGACGCCCCGACGACACCATTGACGTTATTCGCAAACGCATTGCCACCTACCATGAAAAAATAAAAATCACCGGCGAATATTACAAGAAACAAAACAAATACCGCACGGTCGACAGCAGTTTGACGCCCGACAACACCCTGCGGCAAATACTTTCGATTACGGATACAGGCGCCGGGCACGGCAAAAACCTTTAAAGGCGGCGCCGGGCAAGTCCGCCGGATCCGCAAACAACCAAAAAAATGGCAACATCCAACTTCATAGATTATGTACGCTTATTCTGCGCGTCCGGCGCGGGCGGGAAAGGCGCCATGCACCTGCACCGGGAGAAATATGTCCCCAAAGGCGGCCCCGACGGCGGCAACGGCGGACGCGGCGGGCACATTATCCTGCGCGGAAACAAACAGCTCTGGACGCTTATCCACCTGAAATACCGCAAGCACATCCGTGCGGAAGCCGGCGGCGCCGGCAGCGGCGCATTGTGCCACGGCGCCGACGGCGCCGACATTGTTTTGGACGTGCCGCCGGGAACGATTGTCAAATGCGCCGGCGCAGACGACCCGGTTGCCGAGATAACCGGCGACGCGGAAGAAAAAATACTGTTGCACGGCGGACGCGGCGGCATGGGAAACGCCTACTTCAAAACGGCGACCAACCAGACGCCGCGCTACGCACAGCCGGGCGAACCCGGCGGCGACGGCTGGTTTGTCTTTGAACTGAAACTGCTGGCGGATGCAGGCCTGGTCGGGTTTCCGAATGCGGGAAAATCTACGCTGCTGTCGGTCGTGTCGGCCGCCAAACCCAAAATTGCCGATTATGCCTTCACCACCCTGGAGCCGAACCTGGGCATCGTGGCATACCGCGACAACCGGTCGTTTGTCATGGCCGACATCCCCGGCATCATTGAAGGCGCGCACGAAGGACGGGGGCTTGGCCTGCGCTTCCTGCGGCACATTGAACGCAATGCCATGCTCCTCTTTCTCGTCCCCGCCGACAGCAGGGACATTGCCGGAGAATATAAAATACTGTTAAACGAACTCCGGCAGTTCAACCCGGAACTGCTCGACAAGCAGCGGGTTTTAGCCATCTCGAAAAGCGATTTGCTCGACAGGGAACTGGAACGGGAAATCAAAAAAACGCTGCCGAAAACCGTGCCGCACATTTTCATCTCTTCCGTTACCGGCAAAAACATCCCGCAACTCAAAGACTTGCTGTGGGCCGCGCTGAACAGGAACACATGAAGACGGCATGCCCCCGAAGCAGGGATGCCGTCCCCCCCGGCGACACCGGGCGGAAAAAGGGCGTCTTTAACCCCCGTCATTAAAATTAAATTTGGTCATATCAAATTTTTTTCGGATATTTGCACCCCTTAAAATGAGGAAAAAATAAAAATAACCATAAACAATCATGTCACGAGTTTGTCAAATAACAGGAAAACACCGGATGGTAGGGAACAATGTGTCGCACTCGAATATTAAAACCAAGCGCGAATTTGCACCGAACCTCAGGACCAAACGCTTCTGGCTGGAAGAAGAACAGCGTTTCGTTACGCTGAAAGTGTCCGCCAACGGCATTCGAACCATCAACAAAAAAGGCCTGGCGGCGGCGCTGAAAGACGCAAAAGCTGCCGGATTCATCAATAAATATTAGGAGGCTTTACCATGGCAAAGAAAGGCAACAGGGTGCAGGTAATCCTGGAATGTACCGAACAGCGCGAAAGCGGCGTTCCCGGCATGTCGCGCTACATCACCACCAAAAACAAGAAAAACACGACCGACCGTTTGGAACGCAGGAAATACAACCCGTATTTGAAAAAAGTAACGGTTCATCGCGAAATCAAATAATCTTAACAACTATCCACTATGGCAAAAAAAGCAGTAGCAACCCTACGTGAAAAAGGCAGCGGGCGGAATACCATCAAATGCATCCGCATGGTGCGCTCGGAACGCTCCGGCGCATACGTATTTCAAGAAGAATTGACGGCTACCGAAGAAGTAAAAAACTTCTTCGCCGGCAAGAAAGCATAAATTTCGCGCTTCCGGCGGACAATCATGAAGCTCCTGCACAAAAGGGGCTTTTGTAATTTATAACTGTTTACCCGCTGATCATAATTTCTCATTCCTCTCCATTATGGCATTATTCGGACTATTCTCCACAAAAGAAAAAGATGCGCTCGACAGAGGGCTGCAAAAAACAAAAGCCGGCCTGTTTGAAAAAATCGCCCGCACCATTGCCGGCAAATCCAGAGTGGACGACGAAGTGCTTGACGAACTCGAAGAAGCCCTCATCGCGTCGGACGTAGGCGTAGAAACGACCCTGCGCATTATCGAACGCATACAGCAGCGCGCCGCGCGCGACAGGTACATGAATGCCGCCGAACTGCAACACATCCTGCGCAGCGAAATTGAAAACCTGCTTGCCGAAAACCATCCCGGCGGAGAAGCGCCGCCCTTTGATTTTTCAAAAAAACCGTATGTAATCATGGTGGTCGGCGTGAATGGCGCCGGCAAAACCACCACCATCGGAAAACTTGCCGCCCGCCTCAAAAACGAAGGCAAGCACGTCGTGCTGGGCGCCGCCGACACCTTCCGCGCGGCAGCGGTAGAACAGCTGACCGTCTGGAGCGAACGCGCCGGCGTGGATATCGTGAAGCAGCAAATGGGCGCCGACCCTGCCGCCGTGGCGTTCGACACCCTGTCGGCCGCCGTGGCCCGCCACGCCGACGCGGTCATTATCGACACCGCCGGACGGCTGCACAACAAGGTAAACCTGATGAACGAGCTGACAAAAATCAGGCAGGTCATGAGCAAAATCCTGCCCGATGCGCCGCATGAAGTACTGCTGGTACTTGACGGCTCCACCGGGCAAAATGCGTTCCGCCAGGCAATGGAATTTACCAAAGCCACCCATGTAACCGCATTGGCCGTGACCAAACTGGACGGCACCGCAAAAGGCGGCGTCGTGATCGGCATCTCCGACCGGTTCAAGATTCCCGTAAAATTCATCGGCCTGGGCGAACAAATCGACGACCTGCAACCGTTCGACAAAAAGGAATTTGTTGCCTCGCTGTTCGGGGAAGGCAAACGCCTCCCGGAATAATCCCGCACCCACCCCCCCGTCACGCCCGCCGCACCGTCGTTCCGGCAAAGCCTGCGAAGCACGAACAGGCTGCTACCTTTCGGGACGCTTGCGGAAATTCCGCAACCCTGCCCGAGGGCTCCGGGACGCTTGCGGAATTTCCGCAAGTATGCCGAAGGGCTCCGGGACGTTTGCGGAATTTCCGCAACCCTGCCCGAGGGCTCGGCGGCGTTTGCGGAATTTCCGCAAGTATGCCGAAGGGCTCGGGGACGCTTGCGGAAATTCCGCAAGTATGCCCGATGGATTGTGTCGATGCCCCGTAGCCCCGCGCAGAATGTAACGAAAAAAAATTTTACATTTAGATTT
>JAIRYH010000070.1 GCA_031267855.1 Prevotellaceae bacterium | reverse complement strand
CAAATACGAATCAGAAGTATCGCGTGCCTGCACACGGCGCCGGCAACCCTTTTTTAAATTAAGAATTGGGAATTGGGAATTGGCTTACGCCATTGACCGCCTGTCGCAATTCCTAATTCGCAATTCCTAATTCAAAATTCCTAATTCTTAATTCCTACGGTATTTCCCGCTTCAATCCATCCTTCCTTACCGTCGCGCAGGCGGATATTCTGCCAGCCGGAGAGTTCGTCGATCACGGTTACTTTTGCGCCTTCGTGGAGGATGAATAAATCTTTCGCGGCATTGTCGGGCGCGCTTTTCACGGTAACCACAGCCGGGAAAACGATGGCTTCGCTGCGGCTGTCGCGTTCGGCGGTTTGGGAAACCGCGAAGACGATACTTCCCGCCGCCAGCAGCATACAGGCCACAGCCGTATAAAACGACAGCTTGCGCAACCGCACCGACCGGATGAAGAAGAACCCGGACAGGCATATCAGCGTAACCGCAACAAGGAGCAGTGAAAGCATCGCCCAGGCGTCGGCGCCGGCGCATTGGCGCAGGCTGCGCACCCACGTGAAAAGGAAAAATTCCGGAACCGTATCAATCCTGTCCAGCGTACGCAGCTGCGCCATTTCGAGGTTATAGGCGATGGCGGCGTCGCCGGGCGATAGCCGCAATGCCCGTTCGTAGTAAAGGATGGCGTTTGCCAGTTCATTTTGCTTGAAACAGGCGTTCCCCATGTTGAAATACAAGGCGGGCGATACGCTGTTGGCCGCTTCGATTTCGGCATATACCCTGATGGCGTCGGCGTATTGCCCGTTGGCATAAAACGTGTTTGCCTGCGCCCACAAAGTGTCGGCAACGGCTCCCCGGCTCCCGAAGGGGAAGGGAAGCAATAAGAGAAAAACAAAAATTCCTCCGGTCATGCTGCTTTTTTTCATAATACATAAATTTTAGTGAACAGTGAACAATTTTAGTGAACAGTGAACAGTGAACAATGGTGGCAAGCGTAACAGGTAAAGTTTTTCCACGATGTTTTTTTTATTTAACCGGTTTTTCAACTTTCAACTTTTCAGTTTTTGCTCGAAGCGGCTGACGACCGTTATGGCGTCTTCGTAGATTTTCTGCATCTGCGTGCTTCCGCCGGCCGGGGCATAGCGGGCAAATTCACATTCGTCGATCACCTGCAGGAAGGTTTCAATGTCGGTTTCGGGAAGCCGGCGATGTTGCAGGGTTTCGCGCGCATTTTCGCGCGAGAGGCCGGCCGCCGCAATCGCCAGCTTGTCGCTCAGGTAGCCCCACAGGGCTTTGGTCAGTTCTTCGTAAAAACCCGATTCGTTGCCGGCTTTCAACAGCCGGTCGGCGGTTTTCAGCCGCCGGCGCGCCATTTTATTGGCTTTCCGGTTGCGCACGAGCACCACGTTTTGCAGGTCTTTCCGCCGTTTCGACAGGAACAGGCAGCAGAGTACGAACACCAGCGCTTCCGCCGCCATCAGCAGGTAATAGGGCAGCGAGCCGAAAAACAGCCGTCCTTTTTCCTGCCATTCCGGGAGGTCGGTTTTGATGTAGCGGATATCTTCGCCCAGCGCCCGCACCGCCTGCCGGTTGAGGCCGCCGACCGTTACCGCCGAGCCGGCGTTCGGGTCTTTTCCCACGCGGATGTCAAGGGGTTTGGAAGCAAGGGTTACGTACTGTTTTTGGGCAATGTCGAAATACGTAAATTCCACCGGCGGAATGGAGAATGTTCCCGCACTGCGCGGGATAAAGGGGATTTCAAACTGTTTTGAGCCACTCACGCCCGAAGAAGACGTTTTGCTGTTGTCCGAAATTTTCACGTCGTAGGTTTCAAAGTCGGGCGGCCAGACAAGTTTCGGGACTTCTACCAGCTTGACGTTTCCTTCGCCGCTGATTTTGATGATCGCCGCCGCCGCATCGTTGGCGGTAACCGAATCGCGCGCCAGCTCCGCCGTCATCCGGAAGCCGGTGCCTACTGCGCCGGCAAACGACGCCGGTGCATTTGCCGGCAGCGGATTGACCTGTACGGTAACCGCCGGCGAGGCCAGGTGCTTGCGCACAATCTGCGCCGACGAGCCGAAGAAATCGTCAAAGATGCTGCGCGGGGCGGTTTGAACCTGCAGGGCGCAGGTTATTTCAAACGGATCTATCTTCAACGCGCCCGTCTGCTGCGGGAAAAGCACATAGCGGCGGACGACCGCACTGTTGTATACTTTCCCGTTTACGTTCTCGCGCTGGAACTGCAGCTGCTGCGGCGATTCCACTTCCTGGCTCCAGAAACCGTTGAACGTGGGGAATTTTACATCCTCAAAACCGGCGATGTTCATGGATTGCGAATAGATTTTTACGGTGGCGGTCAGGTATTCGCCGCGATAGACATTGGACTTGCCCACCAGTATGCGCACAAAGACGTCGTTTCCGTCGCGCTCCGCGGCTGCCTGCTGTCCGTCCTGCTGTGCCGGCCGGTTCTGCGAAGCCTGCGGCGCATCTTCCGCCTTGACCACTTCGATGGTTACCGGCTGCGACCGGTAGGTTTGCTTATCGACCGCCACGCTTGCCGCGCCCAGTGTCGCCTGTCCTTCCCTGACCGCCTGCAGTACGTAAATGAAGCGGGTGACCTGCGAATGGGACGTTTTGCCGTTGACGATCTGGAACTGCTGTTCGGTGGAGCGCGAGGGTCCCGCAATGACATGGAACCCGGAAAAGTCGGGCGGCGTCAGATCGCCGGCATCCGCATTCACCGAAAACGTTACCCGGAACGATTCGCCGGTTCCTACCACGCGCGGCGCCGCGGCCGTGAACGACACATCGTCGGCGCGCGCCGCGGAAATGCTGCAAAACAGCAACAGGAAAAGCCCTGCCGCCCTTCCGCTAAAAAGGGATTTTCTCAAACGCAATCGTTGCATGTGTGTATTCATAGTGGGTATCATTCGTCAAAAAATCGTATAAATTCGTTGCTACCAGTTTTTTTCTATCTGTTGCCGCCGCAGGGCTTTTTCCTTTTCCCGGTTTACCTTTTCCTGCGTTTCCTTTTCGTCGGACTGCACGGCGTCCAGTATGCGCTGGGCGTCCTGCGGTGAAATTTTCTGTTGCTGCTGCTGCGGTTCGCCCTGCTGATCCTGTTGCCCGTCCTGCCGGTCTTGATTCTGATCCTGATTCCGGTCTTTGTTCCGGTCTTTGTTCTGATCCTGCTTCTCGTCTTTGTTCTGCTCCCCGTCTTTGTTCTGCTCCCCGTCTTTTTGCTGTTGCAGCATCGCCTGCGCATAGGCCAGGTTGGTGCGTGTTTCGTCGTCGCCGGGGTTCAGGCGCAGCGACTGTTTATAGGATTTTATGCTTTCCTCATATTTCTGCTGCTTCAACTGTGCATTGCCCAGGTTGTGGCATACTTTTGCTTTCTGCCTGTCGTCTGTTTCCACGCCGGTCAGGGCTTGCAGGCGTTTTTCGGCGTCTTCCGCCTTGTCCTGCCGGTACAGCGCGCCGGCAATATTGAAGCGTGCGCCGAAAGAGGCGGAATCTTTTTCCAGTCCGTGCTTGTAGGCAATTTCGGCTTTGTCGTATTCGCCGTGCTTGTAATGTCTGTTTCCCCTGCGCATGTCGTGCCGCTCCGGCGCCTGCGCCAGTGCATGCGCAGCCGTAAGTAACAGGATGAGGAGTAAGGTATGTTTTTTCATATTCCTGTAATGTTTAATTTCTCATAATTCATAACTCATAATTCATAACTTTTTAAATATGTCAAAGCTCCGGAACCAGCGGTTTTTTCGTTCCAGCACGAGCGTTTCCAGCAGCAGGAAAAGGAGGGCTGTTCCAAAAAACCACATGTATTGTTCGTTGAAATCTTCAAACACGACGGACGAGAGTTCCTGTTTCTCCATGTTGCGGACGCCGTCAATCACGCGGTCCAGCCCCAGGTCGGCATTGGTGGCGCGGGTGTAGGCGCCGCCGCCCGCCGTTGCGATTTGCCGGAGGGTGGCTTCGTCGAGCTTTGTGACTACGATGTTGCCGTCCCTGTCTTTCAGCATGGCGCCGTTGCCCAGCGGGATGGGTTTGCCCTGCTCCGAGCCGATGCCGATGGTATACACCAGGATGCCCTGCCGGCGGGCTTCTTCGGCCATGGCTACGGCGTCGTCTTCATGGTTTTCGCCGTCGGTGATCACCACCAGCACGCGGCTTTTCCCGCTTTGCAGCGTGAAGGAGCGGATGGCCGTGTGGATGGCCGCCCCGATGGCCGTGCCCTGTTTGGGCACGATGCCGGGCGAGATGGACGAGAGGAAAATCTTTGCCGACACGTAGTCGGTGGTTACGGGCAGCTGCACGTAGGCGTCGCCGGCAAAGACGATCAGGCCGATGCGGTCGTCGCGCAGGCGGTCGACCAGCCGGGCGATGGCGAGTTTGGCGCGTTCCAGGCGGTTGGGGCGGAAGTCTTCGGCGAGCATGCTGTTCGACACGTCCAGCGCGACGACCATCTCGATGCCCTGCCGCTTCACTTCGCGCACCGCGGCGCCCACCTGCGGGCGCATCAGCCCCAGCGTGAAGAAGAAAATCGCAAGGCAGAGCAGCGTTATTTTCAGCCATCCGCGGCGGCGGGACACCAGCGGCATCAGGGGCTGCATCAGCTGCAGGTTGCCGAACCGCGCCAGCGCCCTGCGCCGGTTGCGCACGAGCAGCGCATAGCCCAGCAGCAGCGCCGGTATCAGCAGCAGTAACCATATATATTCGAACTGTGCTATCTGTATCATCTTAATGTGACTAATTGTTTAATGTGCTAGTGTGACTAATTATTTAAGTGATTATGATTCATTTTTTCGTTATTCATTCGTTTTAAATCAATATTCCGGTACGTTGGATTCTACGGCAGCCGCCGCAGCACCAGCAGGCGCAGGAGCAGTTCGAGCAGCAGTGCCGCGAGGGCCGCGAGGGCAAAGGGCATGAATTCTTCGCGGTATACGGGGAAGGAGTCGACCGATACGCGGGCTTTTTCCAGGCTGTTTATTTCGTTGTAAATTTCCAGGAGTTTGGTGTTGTCGGTGGCGCGGAAATAGCGTCCGGCGGTCATTTCCGCAATCCGGCGCAGCAGGGCCTCGTCGATCTCTACCGGCACCTGCTGGATGGCGACGCCCCGGTCGGTCATCACCGGGTAGGGGGCGGTGCCGTTGGCGCCCACGCCGACGGTATAGACGCGTACGCCGTAGGTTTTGGCGATTTCGGCAGCCATAAGGGGCGCGATTTCGCCGCGGTTGTTTACGCCGTCGGTGAGCAGGATGATGACGCGGCTTTTGGCGTCGCTGTCTTTGAGGCGGCCGACGGCGGTGGCCAGTCCGTTGCCGATGGCGGTGCCGTCTTCGATCAGTCCGGTTTCAATATCCTTCATGAGGTTGATGAGCGTGGCGCGGTCAAGCGTGAGGGGGCACTGGGTGAAGCTTTCGCCGGCAAAAACTACGATGCCCATGCGGTCAAACGGGCGTTCGGCGATAAACCGGATGGCGATGTCTTTTGCCGCGCTGATGCGGTCGGGCTTGAAGTCGCGCGCGAGCATGCTTGTTGAGATGTCGAGTGCAAAGATGATGTCGATGCCTTCGGTGTCTACCCGTTCAAAGGCGCTGGACGAGCGCGGGCGCGCCATGGCGAGGATGATGAGTGTGATGGCGGCACACCGCAGCGCAAACGGGAGGTGCCGAAGGATGCGTATTGCAGGGGTATTCGCGCCTTTCAAGCCCGCGGTGGCGGATAGCTGCAGCGAGGGCGTGGCGCCCTGTATGGCGCGCCATGTGTAGTATCCGATGGCCGGCGCCAGGATAAACAGCAGGTACAGTATGGAGGGGTATTCAAAATACATGTTTTATAGTTTTTAAGATTGCCGTTCCCAGCCACACGGCTGCGAAGCCGCTGAGGATGCTTGCAGAGGTGTAGCATATTATTTTGCCGTATTCGCCCGTTTGCATGCACTGCATGTTTTCCACCGCAAAGGCGGAGAAGGTGGTAAAGCCGCCGCAGAATCCGGCCAGCCACAGTAGCCGGGCGGTCGCATCCGCTGCGTGTCCCCATAACGTGAAGAGCATGCCTGCCAGCAGGCATCCCAGTACATTGACCGTCCATGTAGCCCAGGGGAACCAGCCGGCGCAATACCGCAGCGCAAGCAGCGAGGCGAGGTAGCGCAGCATGCTCCCGGCGCCGCCGCCCAAGCCGACTATCAGTGCGTTTTTAATCATGGCAGGTTGTTTTAGCTGTTTTCATCTTCTTTTTTCTGTTCTTTTGTTTCGTCTACAAACCGCGCCACCAGCGTCCATGCCCCTTCGTTCTCTTCCATTGCCGGCAGGTATTTGGCGAATTTGACCAGATCCGACGTGCTTAAAAATTCCCGCAGCTTCGGAATGAAATAATCCGGCAGGGGCAGTTGCGCCAGCGCCTGCAGGATTTCCTCCGATGTCTGTTCCGGCGCCTGGATGGCATAGCGCTTCTCCAGGTATACGCGCAATACGTCGGTAACGCGCGTGTAGTAGAGTTTCACTTTGTTGCTCTGCCAGAGTTTTTCGGCTTTTATTTTTTCCAGTTCCCGCATCGCCACGATGTGCGGCGGTTCTGCCGGCTTGATTCTTCCGAACACCGGCTGCTTTTTCTTTAACCGGATCATCACATGGATTAGCGCCGCAATCAGCGCCAGCGCGAGGATGCCCAGTGTTGCCCACGGCCACAGGATTTCCGCCAGTGTGTAGGGATATTTTATCGGCGGTTTAATGTCTTTGAGCAATTTCGTTTTCGTGGTGTCGTCTGCCGCGAGGAAAGCGGCGAGCAGGCTGTCGGGGAGCGTTTTTACTTTCAGTGTGGCGGTGTTGAAGTAGAGTGTGTCAACCAGATTATTGTTGCGGTGCGCAACCAGTATGGGAATCTGAGGCAATTCATATATCCCCGCATCAAACGAGGTGATCAGCAGTTTGCTTTCTATGGTCACGTCATCTTTTGTATGTTGCAGCGTGTCGGGGCCGGTGGTCTTCAGCACCTCAATCAGTCCCTGTCCAATGCTGTCTACGCGCGCAAAAAACACCTGCACGGAAGGAGTCACCGTCGCCTTGAACGACCATTCCACCTGCTCGCCAATCATAATGCTGTCGCGGCTGAGCGAGGAACTGAGCAACGGTTCCTGCGCAAAACTCATTCGGGCAAGCAGGATGAAAAAAGCAGGCAGGATAATTTTTCTTCTCATTTTCTTCAGTCATTTTTATATTCGTTTTTAGCGGCTTTCAAACAGCCGCACCAGCGGCTTTACATAGTCTTCGCTTGTGCTGATGCGCACATTGTCTACGCGGCATTTCGAGAGCGCCTGCGTAATGTTCCTGTCGGCTGTGCGCCACCATTCGGCGTAGTTGCGGCGCACCTTGCGGCTGGAGGTGTTTACCCACATTTCCCTGCCGCTTTCGGCGTCGCGCAGCTGCATGATGCCGACTTTCGGCAGTTCCGTTTCGCGCGGGTCGTACAGGCGGATAGCCGCCAGGTCGTGTTTGTTGGCGGCAATTTTCAGGGCTTCGGTAAAACGCGCCTGCCCGTGGGCATCGAAGTCCAGCAGGTCGGACAGCATGAATGCCGTGCAGCGTTTCTTGATAGCATTCGTCAGGTACCGCAATGCCGCCGATACGTCGGTCTGCACGCCCGCCGGCTCAAATTCTATCAGCTCGCGGATGATGCGCAGCAAATGCGTGCGCCCCTTTTTGGGCGGAATAAATTTTTCGACCCTGTCGCTGAAAAATAACGCCCCTACCTTGTCGTTATTGATAGACGCGGAAAATGAAAGCACCGCCGCCACTTCCGCCATCAGGTCGCGTTTCAGTTTTTGCGTGGTGCCGAAATTCCGCGACCCGCTGACGTCGATTAACAGCATCATGGTGAGTTCGCGTTCTTCTTCAAAAATCTTTATGTACGGCGCATTGAGGCGGGCGGTAACGTTCCAGTCCATGTTGCGCACATCGTCGCCATACTGGTATTCGCGCACTTCGCTGAACGCCATTCCGCGCCCCTTGAACGCACTGTGGTATTCGCCGGCAAAAATCTGCCGCGACAGTCCGCGTGTTTTTATTTCAATCTTCCTGACCGATTTCAGTAAGTCGTTAACCATTTGTTTTACTAATTATATTTCTACTTTATGCCGAATTATCTTTTTCATGTTTCGCTATTTTTGTATCAAATTATCGTAAGGTTGCTCTATTGCCCGCTTCCTACGGCACTTCCACGCTGTTGAGCACTTGTGTGATGATGTCTTCGCCGGTAATGTTTTCCGCTTCGGCTTCGTAGGTCAGTCCCATGCGGTGGCGCAGCACTTCATAGCATACGGCGCGGATATCTTCGGGAATAACATAGCCGCGGTGTTTCAGGAATGCATACGCTTTGGAAGCCATTGCCAGCGAAATGCTGGCGCGCGGCGAAGCGCCGTAAGCCAGCAGGTTTTTCAGCGACGCCAGCCCATATTCTTCCGGCGTACGGGTGGCATACACAATATCGACAATATATCGTTCGATTTTTTCGTCCATATACACGTCGCGCACCACGCTTCGCGCCCGGATAATATCCTCGGGTTTCAGCGAGCGGGTTGCTTTTGGAAATTCGCCTGAAATATTTTGTTGAATGATTAATTTTTCTTCATCCTTACGCGGGTAGGTAACCACCACTTTCAGCATAAACCTGTCCACCTGCGCTTCGGGCAGCGGATAGGTTCCTTCCTGTTCTATCGGGTTCTGCGTTGCCAGCACCAGAAACGGTTCGGGCAGTTTGAAGGTTTTGTCGCCAATTGTTACCTGCCGTTCCTGCATGGCTTCGAGCAGGGCGCTTTGCACCTTTGCCGGCGAGCGATTGATTTCGTCAGCCAGAATGAAATTGGCGAAGACAGGTCCCTGTTTTACCTGGAACTGTTCGTTTTTGGGGCTGTAGATAAGCGTTCCGACAAGGTCGGCGGGCAGCAGGTCGGGCGTGAATTGAATACGGCTGAACTGTGCTTCCACAATGCTCGCCAGCGTATTTATCGCCAGTGTTTTTGCCAGTCCCGGCACGCCTTCCAGCAGGATGTGCCCATTGGCGAGCAAGCCTATCAGCAGGTTGTCGATGAGGTTTTTTTGACCGACAATCACCTTGTGCATTTCCATGTTAATAATATCCACGAAGGCGCTTTCCTGTTGAATCCGGTCATTTAATTCTTTGATGTTTGCTTTTTCCATATAAATGTTTATTTTTGTGGTTTATTTCGTTTTTAAGACTAAAAAAATATAAAATAGTTTAATGACAGAAAAGGAGTTGCGAAAGTACAAAATTTTTTAATCAAAAACAAACCACCAAATGTTAAATAGAGGGGCTGAAAGCAGTCAAACAGTGATGCGTTATTTCATTTACTTATCATATAAGGGTACCCGTTACCATGGCTGGCAAATACAAGCCAACGCCAACACAGTACAAAGCGAGGTGAACCGGGCGCTTTCCGTATTGCTGAACGAAAAAATCGAAACCACCGGCGCCGGCCGTACTGATACCGGCGTTCATGCCAGCTGTTTTGTGGCGCACTTCGACAGCGGGCAGTATGAGTCATACGCCGCCGGCAGCAGCGCGGAATATGTCGTACACAAGCTCAACTGCCTTCTTCCTGTTGATATTTGCGTGCATGCTATTCAGCCTGTCACAGCCGCGGCACATGCCCGTTTTGATGCAGTGCAGCGCACTTACAAATATTATGTCAACACGAAAAAAAATCCGTTCCATACGGAATTTGCGGCGTTTGTTCCCTTTGAACTCAATGTGGCAGCCATGAACGAAGCAGCGCAATTATTGTTTGACTGCACCGATTTTACCAGTTTTGCCAAATTGCACGCGCAAACAAAAACCAACTGCTGCCGCATCGCACAGGCGAAGTGGGACGCCACTGCCGACGGGCTGGTATTTACCGTTTCCGCCGACCGCTTTCTGCGCAATATGGTACGCGCTATTGTAGGAACATTGATTGACGTGGGGCGCGGAAAAATTACCTGCGACGACATGCGCCGCATTATAGAACAAAAAAACCGTTGCACCGCCGGCAACTCCGCGCCGGCACATGGATTGTGGCTAACGGATATACAATATAAAACCGGACAGGCATCTTCATCACCTTATAAGGAACATTTGAGTGATTTTCGCATGAGTTATGCGCCTCAGCAGTAGAAAAAATCGTAAACATTTAGAGAATCAAGAGGGATTTAAAGTTCCCCCGGCGCGCAAAGGAACCTTCCCGGCGCGCAAAAAAGGGAAAGGGATGTTCAAAAGTTGAAAGTTGAGGTAGAGACGGGGCGCGCCCCGTCTCTACGTGAGAGTTGAGAGTTATGAGTTGCGACAAGCGCGTAATGGCGTAAGCCAACTCATAACTCATAATGCATAACTTTCAACGCTTCATGGCGCCAGCTAAATCTGTAAATCTGTAAATCATGATGTGACGGGAATCACAAAGGCGTTGTGACGGGAATCACAAAGACGGTGTGACGGGAATCACAAAGACGGTGTGACGGGAATCAACAAACGAGATGAGTAAAAAAATACAAAATACACAATCAAATATCGGCGCTGGCTGCAAGCGCTGCAAGTCCGCGCCGGTCAACAATCAATAAAAACCCCGGGGAATAAGCAAATGTCCTACCATCCCGAAATACACCACCGCCGTTCCATCCGCCTGAAAGGGTATGATTATTCGCAGGCAGGATTGTATTTCCGTTTGATGTTGCTGCCGCTATGCCTAACGCATCTCAGTCCCATCTCACGGCATCCATTTTGAGGAGGATGAAGAGCAGGATGGTGAATGCCCAGAGCGAGGAGCCGCCGTAGCTGATGAAAGGCAGGGGAATGCCGACGACCGGTGCCAGTCCGATGGTCATGCCGACGTTGACGGCAAAGTGGAAAAACAGGATGGACAGCACGCAGTAGGCATAAATGCGCGCAAAGGCGCTTTTCTGCCGTTCGGCAATAAGCACGAGGCGGACGAGCAGCAGCAGGTAGCACATGACCACGACCAGCGAGCCGGTGAATCCCCATTCTTCGCCGATGGTGCAGAAAATAAAATCGGTGCTTTGTTCGGGAACGAAATTGTATTTTGTCTGCGTTCCCTGCAGGAAGCCTTTTCCGGTGAAGCCTCCGGAGCCGATGGCCACCATGGACTGGTGAACGTTGTAGCCGGCGCCCTTGAGGTCTTCCTTCAGTCCCAGGAGGTTTTCGATGCGCTGGCGCTGGTGCGGTTTCAGCATGTTGTCGAATACATGATCGACCGAATAGGCCAGGGCCACCGAGCCGGTGAAGAAGCACAGGATGTACAGCAGGTAGCGCAGCCGGTGGCGCAGGGCATGGATGCCGCCGGCGATCATCGCCGTGATGCAGATGGCCAGAAAAATGCGGTCGGGATGCGGGGTCTGTATGTCCCATGCGGGCAGCAGCCATTTTACGATAATAAAATACGGGGCAAAAATGGATACGGCAGGCGCTATGATCGACGTTATCCGCCGGCGGCAGACAGCCAGCACGATCAGGCAGGCAGTGACGCACAGCATCAGTACCGACACGGGTTGCCAGAGGATGGAGAGGATAAATACGACGACCGCAAAGATGATGCTGTTGACAATCCATCCCGACAGGCCTTCGCGGTAGAGCATGATCAGGAAGGAGCCGAACACCAGCGCCGAGCCGGTGTCGTGTTGCAGGAAAATAAAAAACATCGGCAAGCCGATAATCAGGCCTGTTTTAAAGAATGCCCATTTCCGTTTCAGTACAAAGCCCTGGGCGCCCATTAGCCGCGCCAGAGCCAGCGATGTCGCTACTTTTGCCAGTTCTGCCGGTTGCAGGCGGAGGGGGCCGAGGATAAGCCACGAGCGGGAGCCGTTGACTTCCGTCCCGACCACCAGTACCAGCGCCAGCAGCAGTATGATGCCTGCATAGATGATGTTGGCAAATACCGGGTAGAATTTACTGTCGATAATAAGCACCAGGACAGCCAGCAGCAATGCCGAAGCAATCCATACGGCCTGCATGCCGTAGCGTTGCGACAGGTCAAGGATATTGCGCGATTCTTCATTGTATACGGCGGCATACACGCTGATCCAGCCCACGAAAACGAGCATCAGGTAAATGCCGATGGTTGCCCAGTCGAGCTTGTTTAAGAGGTAGCTGTTTTCCCTCATGGTTTTTCTTTCTTTACCGGGGCGTTTTCCCGGATGTATCGTTCCAGGTCTTTCCGCATTACTTCCCTGTTCAGGTATTTTTCGACCATCAGCGAGGCCACCGGGGCTGCCCATGTGGCTCCGAAGCCGGCATTTTCGATATAGGCGGCAACCACTATTTTCGGGTTGTTGCGCGGCGCAAAGCACATGAAGGTGGAATGGTCTTCGCCGTGCGGGTTTTGGGCGGTGCCGGTTTTTCCGCACATTTCAATGCCCGGAATCATCGCCCTGCGCGCCGTGGAGCCGGCGCCGCCGTGTACCGCCCTGTACATTCCTTCTACCACCACCGGGAAATAGGAGGTGTCAATCATCGTGTAATGCCGCTCCCTGTAGCGGTCGGTAAATGCGGTGTCCTGCGTGCCGCGTATGATGTGCGGCGTGTAGTAATAGCCCCTGTTGGCAATGATGCCGGCAAGGTTCGCCATTTGCAGCGGCGTGGAGCCGATTTCGGCCTGCCCTATCGCCAGCGAAATAATGGAAAGCGATTTCCAGCGTCCTTCCCCGAAGGTGCGGTTGTACAAGGGTACCGACGGCAATGAGCCCGGCTGTTCGCTCGGAATGTCTATCCCTGTTTTTTTCCCGAAGCCCAGACTCTTCACATAGTCGCACCATTGCATGAAGCTTTGCTCGATGCTTTCGTATTTCGGATTGTCGATGATATCGCGAAATACGTAGCAGTAGTAGGCATTGCATGACATTTGTATGGATTGTACCATGTCGATCGGCGAGGGGTGTATGTGGCAGCCCACCCCGCGTCCTACCTTGTAGCCGCCGTAGCAGCTGTAATGCGTATGGGGAAACGCCACGCTTTCGTTCAGGCCTATCAGGGCATTGACCACTTTGAATGTCGAACCCGGCGGGTAGGGCGACATGATGGCGCGGTTAAACAGGGGTTTCAGCGGGTCGGACTGCATGCGCTGGAAATTCCGGTTAATGCCCACCAGCAGTTTCGGGTCAATGCCGGGCGAAGATATTAACGCCAGTATTTCTCCGGTAGCCGGCTCAATGGCCACCACGCTGCCCACTTTATTTTTCATCAGCCATTCGCCGTATTCCTGCAGGTCGCCGTCAATGGTGCAGATCAGATTGACCCCGGCAGCCGGTATCGAGTCATACGCGCCGTTCCGGTAGGATTCTTTAATTTTGTTGTGCACGTCGCGCACATAGATGCTGATGCCCTTTTTCCCACGCAAATAATTTTCATACGATTCTTCAATCCCGCTCCGCCCGATGTAGTCGCCGGGCTTGTAGTAAGGATTTTTGTTGATGGTTGCCGTGTCCGCTTCGGTAACGTATCCCAGTAAATTTCCGGCGATGGATCGCGGGTAATTCCGCAGTGAGCGGGCTTGTGCATAAAAGCCGGGAAATTTGTAGGCCTGTTCCTGGAAAACGGCGTAGTATTCCGCCGGCGCCTGTTTCATGACGGCTACCGGCTGGTAGCCCAGCGCACGGCGGCGGCGGTAAATATCGTTAATGGCAACCCTGAATGACGGGGCGGGAATGTTAAAGATTTTACAAAAAGCAGTGGTGTCAAAGGCTTTCAGCTCCCTTGCCACGACCATGATGTCGTATGCCGTTTGATTGTCTACCAGCAGCGCCCCGTTGCGGTCGGTAATCAGCCCGCGCGCCGGATATTCTACTTCGTAGCGCAGTACGTTATTGCTTGCCGTTACCTTGTACGACGTATCGATGACCTGTATCCAAAACAGGCGCACAATGATCACTGTGGTTACCAGGAAGCATGCGCCGATCACGAGTGTGCTTTTTTTTGAATAGTTATCCATGGCTTTACGTATGAGAAGTTTTGCGGCTCTCGTGGAACAGGGCTTGCAGCAGTACTATGAACAGCACGCTGCATACCGTGCTCGACAAAATCCGCAGCAGCGTATGAATAATATCGTAGAACGAAAATGTGTCCAAAAGGAAAAAGAGCGTTTGGTGGAGCAGCAGGGATAATGATGCATATCCTAGAAACTGCCGCATGCCGAGTGTTTTGGAGGTCGGTATGATATAGGCGTCAATATCGCTTTTGGGTAAAAACAGTTTCAGCAGGTGGGGACGGATAAACGCCAGGGCTACCGTTGCGGCGGTATTGAGTCCGACGATGTCCAGCGTCA
The DNA here is from genome assembly GCA_031267855.1 of Prevotellaceae bacterium. The sequence goes on along the minus strand of JAIRYH010000070.1, from coordinate 9,419 downwards.
GCAAATCCACGCACAGCCCCAGGCAAAATGCCCACAGCAGGGACGTGACGCTCGAATGGCCGACCGGCAGCAGCAATATGAACAGCACATATATGCACGGCTGCACATACGTTGTCAGCGGCAGCTTTGTAAAGATAAAGCTTTGCAGCAAAACCATTATCAAAAAGATAAAAAGCCGGCGGAAAGAAGAACTATTCATGATTGAAAGAGGCTAATGCTTTAAGTTCGTCGTAGTATAAATGCTTTACCACATTTACGTAACGTAATTGCCTGAAATCGGTAAACAGCGTAATGGTAATTTCATAGAAATTGCCCCGCTTCGTGTCTATCGCCCTGACCGTGCCGACAGGAATATCGGGCGGGAAAAAGGAGGAATAACCGCTCGACACCACCGTGTCGCCAATAGCCACCGGAATATGCTGCGGGATGTCGGTCAATATGGCTTCGCGGTAGTTGACGCCGTCCCAGTGCAGGGGGCCGAATGTCCCGTTTCTTTTCACTTTGGCGCTCACCCTCCAGTTTGCGCTCAGCAGGGATTTGACCAGTGAGTAATGGGCGGACACATAGACAACCGTACCGACCAGTCCGTTGTGGACAATCACGCCCATGTCGGGCATGATGCCATGGTCGGCTCCGGCGCTTAGGGTAATATAGTTGTGCAAATTGTTTACCGAATTGCTCACAACCGTTGCCGGGATATAAGAATAGATGCGGCGCCCCAGCGTATCGGATACGGTAATTTGTTGTGACGAATCCCGGCCGGTGTAGTATTCCAGGAGATTCTGCAATTCGTTATTCTCCTGCGCCAGCCTTTCGTTGATTTCTTCCAGCGAAAAATAATAACGCCATGAATTTACCTTTCCGTCTAGCATCTCCTTGCCCAGCCGCACACGAGCCGCTATTACCGCATGTTGATAGTAGCTGCTGTTGACCGTCCACAGGAGCGCAACGGACTCCAGTGCAATGAACAGCAGCACTACGCGCAGTCGGACAAGCAGACGATAAATGGCATTCATGTAAATCGTCCGAATTTTAGCGCATCAGGAAGGGAAACTTGCCGATGTTTTTCAGCCCGATGCCGGTGCCGCGGGCAACCGCGTGCAGGGGGTCTTCGGCAATGTGGAAAGGTATATTTATTTTTTCGGTCAACCGCCGGTCGAGCCCGCGCAGCAGGGCGCCGCCGCCGGTCAGATAGATGCCGCGCTGCACAATATCCGAGTACAGTTCCGGCGGTGTTTGCTCCAGTACCGCAAGAATGGCCGCCTCTACCTTGATAAGCGATTTATCCAGGCAGTGGGCAATTTCCTGATAGGTTACGGCGACTTCCACCGGCAGGGAGGTCATCAGATTCGGTCCGCGGACAATAAACGGGTTCGGCGGATTCTCCAGTTCCGGCAACGCCGAACCGGCAGATATCTTTATGTCTTCCGCCGTGCGTTCGCCGATCCGGATGTTGTGCTGGTGCCGCATGTACTGCTGAATGTCCAGTGTGAAGCCGTCGCCCGCCACGCGGATACTTTGGTTGCACACGATACCGCCCAGGGCAATCACGGCAATCTCCGTCGTGCCGCCGCCGATATCCACCACCATGCTTCCCTCCGGCGCTTCCACGTCAATGCCGATGCCCAGCGCTGCCGCCATCGGTTCATAAATCATGTAAATGTCGCGCCCTCCGGCATGTTCCGAAGAATCGCGCACGGCGCGGATTTCCACTTCGGTGCTGCCCGAAGGAATGCAGACGACAATGCGCAAACTCGGCGTAAACCAGCGGTGTTTGGGGCTTACGAGTTTTATCATGCCGCGCATCATCTGTTCGGCGGCATTGAAGTCGGCAATCACACCGTCGCGCAGGGGACGAATGGTTTTGATGTTCTCATGCGTCTTGCCGTGCATCTGTCGCGCCATCTCGCCAATGGCAATGGGCTTTCCGGTGTTCTGGTCGATAGCGACGATGGAGGGTTCATCCACTACAATTTTATCATTGTGGATAATGATAGTATTGGCAGTGCCTAAATCCATTGCCAACTCTTGTGTTAAAAAGGAAAATGCCATTTTTGTTTGTTTATTTGGTTAATTACAGTTTACCATTTATTGCTGGTTGTTTTCTTTACGGTATTCATGGAACCGGCCGTTGTCTTTAATAATCCTTCATTTTCAAATAGCCGGCAGCCAATAAAAAACAGTTAATGCTTAAAGTGCCGCACGCCGGTGGCAAGCATCGCCATGCCGTTTTTATTGCAGCAGTCGATGCTCTTTTCATCATTGACCGAGCCGCCCGGCTGCACCACTGCCGTGATACCGGCTTCGCAGGCAATGCCCACGCAGTCGGGAAACGGGAAAAAAGCGTCGGACGCCATGACCGCTCCCTGCAATGGGAAACCGAATGCCTGCGCCTTTGCAACAGCCTGCTTCAGCGCATCCACCCGCGAGGTCTGACCGACTCCGCTTGCCAGCAGCTGCCTGTCCTTTGCCAGCACAATCGCATTTGATTTGGAATGTTTGACTAATTTATTTGCAAAAAGCAGATCGGAAATTTCCTGTTCCGTCGGCTTTTTGATGGTTACCGGCTTCAAATCGTCCGGCATTTCCACTGCCGTATCGCGGTTTTGCCGCACCACCCCATGAAGCAGCGAGCGGAACTGAAATGCCGGCAGCGGCGTATTTTTTGACACCAGAATTATCCTGTTCTTCTTTGTCTTCAACAGCGCTAACGCTTCTCCGGAATAGCCCGGAGCGATAATCACCTCAAAAAACAGTTCGTTAATTTCCCCGGCGCTTGCCGCATCCACCGGAGTGTTGGTAACGATGACGCCGCCGAATGCAGACACCGGATCGCCCGCCAGCGCCTTGCGCCATGCGGCCAACGGCTGGCTGTCCGAAGCGCAGCCGCAGGCATTGTTGTGTTTCAGCACCGCAAAAGTCGGTTCGGAAAAATCGCCGATAAGCGCCACCGCTGCATCGATATCCAGCAGGTTGTTATATGAAATTTCCTTGCCGTGCAGCTGTTCCGGCAATTCGTCCGGATGTCCGTAAAACCATGCCTGCTGGTGCGGATTTTCGCCATAGCGCAGCGGCATGCCGTGCACGGCGGCGTGTTGAAACACCGGCAGCTGCGCTGCGTCATTAAAATAATTAAAAATCGCCGTATCATAGTACGACGACTGCAAAAACGCCTGTGCGGCAAAGCTGCGGCGCACGGCTAACGTGGTAGCGCCCTTGCCGGACTGCAGCAGTTCAATTAACGCCGGATACTGTGCACGCGACGAAACCGCCAGCGTATCCGTAAAGTTTTTGGCTGCCGCACGAATAAGCGAAATGCCGCCGATGTCTATTTTCTCAATAATTTCCTGTTCCCCGGCGCCGGAGCGCACCGTTTCTTCAAACGGATACAGATCCACAATCACCAGATCAATAGGCGGGATACCGTATTCGGCGAGCTGTGCCGCATCCCGGGCATGGTCGCGGCGCGACAGGATGCCGCCAAAAACTTTCGGATGCAGCGTCTTTACACGGCCGCCGAGAATGGACGGATAACCCGTCAGGCTTTCCACCGGCTGCGCCTTAACGCCCAAATCGCTGATAAAGTCAAGCGTACCGCCGGTAGAGTAAATGGTTATTCCCAGTTCGTCCAGCAGGCGGACCACCGTATCCAGCTTATCCTTATGATAGACCGAAACCAGCGCGGAGGTCATGATTTTAAGTTTGGTATCGCTCATTTGGAAGCAACAGTTATTTATACGGGCATAATTTTTAAAGGCGTAAAGTTACTACATTTAATTGAGAATGGAAAATGGAAAGTGAGTTGGCTGTGGCGATTTGCGACAGGCGACAGGCGACTTGCGATTTGCGACAGCTTCCGGTCGCCCGTCGCAAATCGCAAGCCGCTGTTCCGTCCACGCGTGCGAATGTTCCGTCCGCGCGTGCGAATGTTCCGTCTGCGCATGCGAATATTCCGTCTGCGCATGCGAATGTTCCGTCCGCGCGTGCGAATATTCCGTCCGTTTCCGTCGGAAACGGGCAGCTTGAATTGTTGCCCGGCCGGCCTGTTCCGCAATGCCGTAAAATTTCGATTTTGACGCCGCCCTGCGCCGGCCGCAATGTATAACGTATCCCGCATAATGCATAACCGCATTTGCGTATTCCGTGAAAAAATGCGTTCTTTGCAGCTTAAAATTTATTTTCATGAAGATAGAAAAAAACAAAGTAGTTTCATTAAGCTACGTACTCACGGTCGACGGCGAGGTGCTGGAAACCGTAACGGCTGAAAAGCCCATGAAATTCATCGCGGGCACGGGGTACCTTCTGCCGAAGTTTGAAGAAAACATATCCGGCAAACAGGCCGGCGATGCGTTTGAGTTCATACTTTCCGCCCGGGACGCTTACGGCGAAGCGGTTCCCGAAGCCATCGTCGAACTGTCTTCCTCCATTTTTGAGATAGACGGTAAAACGGAGCAGGGCCTGCTGGTTGCCGGCAATGTGGTGCCGATGACCGATTCCGAGGGTAACCGCCTGCACGGCGTCATCGAAGAAGTGCGCGACAGCACGGTGGTCATGAATTTCAATCATCCGCTGGCGGGGGAAGAGCTGCATTTCAGGGGCGCGGTCGTAGCCGTGCGCGAAGCCACTTCCGACGAACTGCTCGGCGGGCTGCACGGCGTGCAAGGCAGCCATTGCGGCAGCGGCTGCCACTCCGGGGGCTGCAGCGGCTGCCGGTGAGCGGCGCGCTACAGCCGCAGCGGGTTCGCGGACGGTCATCGCCACAGCAGCGAGCTGTCGCCATAGCTCAGAAAGCGGAAATCGTGCTCCAGCGCGTAGCGGTACACGCTGCGCCACGCGTCGCCGATGAATGCGCCGATCAGCAGCAGCAGCGTGCTTTGCGGCTGGTGGAAATTGGTCACCATGCCGCGTACCACCCGGAACGGGTAGGGCGGCGCGATGAGCAACCGGGTGGAGGCGTGCAGATTTTCCATGTCATTTTTTTCCATGTATTGCAGCAGGGCCTGCAGCGCCTCGTGCGGCGGGGCGGTGCAGGGAGTGTCGTAGGGTTCCCACTGCGCTACCGTTTGCGGTGATTGCCCGCGGAGGCATTGCTGTCCCAGGAAATAGAGGCTTTCCATGGTGCGGGCGGCGGTTGTCCCGACGGCCACAATATTTCCCAGATATTCCAGGATGCCTTGCAGGGCTTTGCGGCTTACGACGAACGGCTCGCGGTGCATGACGTGTCCGGCAATCGTTGCCGACTTTACCGGCCGGAATGTCCCTGCGCCCACGTGCAGCGTCAGGGTTTCGGAGGCAATCCCGCGCCGTGCGATGTCGTCGAGCACCGCCTGCGTAAAGTGCAGGCCGGCCGTGGGCGCCGCCACCGAGCCGTTGTGCCGGGCGTATATCGTCTGGTAGCGCGTGGCGTCTTCGGGCACGGCGCTGCGCTTCAGGTAGGGCGGGATGGGCGCCACGCCGCACTGCTCCAGCACCTGCGCAAACGGGGAACAGCCGTCCCATGAGAACCGCACCCTGACACTGTCTGCCTGCTTTTCCAGCAGCTCTGCCGACAGGGTGTGCCGCCCGAACGGACGGTAGAGCCTGCCGCCTTTCCATCGCTTGCTGTTGCCGGCAATGCAGCGCCATTCGCATGCGGCGACGGCAGAAAAACAGGTTTCATATCCGGCCGGCAGCAGGGGCTCCAGACAAAATAACTCGATCGCCGCGCCGGTGTCTTTCCGGAAGAGCAGCCGCGCCGGAATAACTTTGGTTTCGTTGAAAACCAGCAGTGAATTCCGGGGCAGCAGCGCCGGCAGCGCCGTAAAGACCGTTTCGCCGATGACCCCGGCGGAGCAGGTCAGGAGCTTTGCCCTGTCGCGCTGCGCCGGCGGGAACCGGGCGATGCGTTCGTCAGGCAAAGGGTAGGTGTAGTCGGACAGTTGAATGTCGGGCAGCATGGGCTGATGTGATGATGTGGTGATGGGATGATGGGGTAATGTGGGAATGGGATGATGCGTCAGCTAAATCTGTAACTCTGTAAATCTGTACATTCCTTGCAGGCGTTCATAGTATTCGGGTTCATGATCCGGCAAAATTTCGGGGTGAAAAATGTGCACCAGGTCTTTCAGTACCGCGTCCGGACGGACAACGCCGGATTCCCAGAAGTCGCTGCCGCCGCCCGGCGTAATGCGGCGGGTGTTGTTGTATATCTTTTTTGCCGTAAATGCAGGCGTGCGGGCAAAACGGGGGTCGGCGGCCTGCAGTTCGCGCAGGCTGCGGAAGGCATTCGGGTGCAGCCAGTATTCGGCTTGCATGGCCAGCGTGTAAGCCTTCTCCAGGCTTACCGGCGTGCTGTTGCGCCCGGCGCGCAGTCCGATGACCTGCGCGCCGGCGTCGTGCACCAGCCTGCTCATGTAGTTTCCTTCGCCGGGCATGTACCATGTGTCGCGCCATGGCGCATTCATGATCACACGCGGTCGCGAAGAGATGTCATGCAGTTTTTCGAGTGTTGCTTCATAGCGTTCCGCGATTTCCGAAAACCGGGCGACGGCGGTGTCTTCCCTGTCATAAAACGCGGCTACGGCTACCATGTATTCCGCCTTTCCCAGGACGGTTTCCTCCAGGTAGTCGGCGAGGTATACCACGCGGACGCCCATTTCATTCAGCCTGCCGGTAACGGCGGCCATTTCATCGTTGATGCCGTATGCAAAAACCACGTCGGGCCGGAGGGCTACAATGGTTTCGTAGGCCAGCAGCGTTTCATATCCTACCTCGCGGACTTCGCCGCGGGCAAGGCGTTCGAGGACGGAAGGGCTGGTGATATAGTCTGCACCCGACACCCCGACAATCGTAGCCGCCTGCCGGATGCAGTCGATAAAGGCGATGTGCGAAGTGGACAAGCATACGGCGCGCCGCACCGGAACGGGAATGCAGTTTACCGGCAGGAAATCATGGAACGCCGCGCGCGGACGCAGATGATACAGCAGTTCCATGTTTTTTGCGCCCTGCCAGGGATTGAAGACATGCAGTAATTTTTCGCCGTCCCTTTTTTCCATGTAAAAACCGCTGGCATACGAAGGCTGATAGTAGATTTCGGCACCCGCTTCATGGTCTTTTTGCGCCGACCGGCACGAAAAAAACAGAAGCGCAATGAAAGCAACAGTGATAAATCGCAGATTATAGTTCATAAGCCGTAGCCGTAAGTGGCGGTTGATTGTTTGATGGCGTCAGCCGCCGTTCGCCCCTGTTAAAAAGGCTCTGCACAACGCAGAGCCCCTTTAATTCCTAATTCTTAATTTCTAATTCCTAATTCTCCGGAGCCTCCCATCGGATTTGAACCGACGACCTGCTCATTACGAATGAGCTGCTCTACCGCTGAGCTAAGGAGGCAATAAAACGGCTGCAAAGATATTTATTTTTTACAAATCCTGCAACTGTTTTTCCAGATTGTCGCTTTCGTTGAGCCGTCGCCGGAGCACAGCGCGGTATCCTGCAATCTCTTTGATGGGATATAGCTTTTCAGCGTATTGCAGCCATTCCAGCGATAATTCATAGTCGCCGTTTACTTCGCATGCCAGCGCCATGTTGAATGCCGACTGTGCGGCTGTTTTGCGGTTGTTGTGTCCGGCATATTGTTCCCAGATGTTCATGGCTTCGAGCCATTCGGAGTTTTCGGCATGTACTGCCGCTGTCTGCATATCCCTGTTGGACGGCACGAAAAAGAACCGTTGTACCGTAAGCCAGAACGGCGCCAGCCGCCGGGCATATAATTTTCCTGCTTCGGCCGCGGCAAATGCCGCCGCATCCGCTGTCGAGGGCAGTTCGTCCAGCGCCTGCTCCGCGTCCAGCGTATTCCTGTCCCACAGCAACGTGTCCGACAGTGTTTCCCTGTGGGAATATTCATTGGTCAGCGCATCATACATCTCGAAGTCCGCCGTATAGACCGCATAGCTCCCTACATTAAAGTAGTTGCCGTATCCATCCGAAGAACGCTGTTCGATGCGCTGAAAAGGCGTTATTGTAATATTTTTTACAATAATGAACAGGTCGTTTTCCGTAATAACTTCGATGCTGTCGGCGCAGGTGTCCGTGCCGGCGCAAAAGGAATAAAAGTTATATACCGGGACGTCATAATCGGCGAGCGATTCAAACTCTTCCAGCGCTTCTTTGATGCCGATAGCCGCTTCCACGGCATGTATGCTGTCGTTGCGGAGCGTGTGCTGTTCGCCGTCGGTTCCCGTAACATAGAGCATGGTGTAGATCGCCGGCGTGCGTCCCGTAAAGGATACCGGCTGTTTCACCGGTTTCAGCACCTGCAGCGACACCACGCGGAAATCATCTGCCGCCGACAGCGCCGGCGCTGCCAGGATAAGGGAAATCAGTAACGCTATTTTAGCCGTAAGTCGTAAATGGTAAGTCATAATCGTGATTTAAGTGGTAAAGTGAGTGGTTAAGCGGTCAGGATGCAGGGGCGGCAACCGGGTCTGTACATCGTTCCTGCCATCCGGCGAAGCACCCTAATTCCTAATTCTTAATTTCTAATTCCTAATTCTCATGTGTTCATGCCGCCGCACACCGGAATGACCTGCCCGCTCACGTACGACGATAAATCGGAGGCGAGGAACAGTACCACGTTTGCCACGTCTTCCGGCGTGCCGCCGCGATGCAGGGGAATATTTTCCATCCATTTTTTGCGTACCTCGTCGGGGAGCTGGTGCGTCATTTCCGTGATGATAAAACCCGGGGCAACGGCGTTGCAGCGGATATCGCGCGAACCTAATTCCTTGGCAACCGACTTGGTCAGCCCGATCATGCCGGCTTTGGACGCGGAATAATTGGCTTGCGCCGCATTGCCCGACACGCCTACTACGGAACTCATATTAATCATGCTGCCTCCCCTTTGGCGTACCATCACCGGCGCCACGGCGCGTGTGAAGTTGAACGCCGATTTCAGGTTGACGGTGATCACTGCATCCCACTGATCCTCGCGCATGCGCAGCAACAGCCCGTCGCGTGTGATGCCGGCGTTATTAACCAAAACATCTATGCGTCCGAAATCTTTTACAATCGTATCGACTACTTGCTGTGTTTCGTCGAATTTGGCGGCATTCGAAGCATATCCCTTTGCTTTTACGCCCAGGGCAAGCAGTTCCGCTTCGGTTTTTTTCGCGTTGTCGTCAATCGCCAAATCGGTGAATGCAACAGCGCAGCCTTCCCGCGCCAGACGCAGTGCCACAGCCTTACCGATACCGCGCGCCGCGCCGGTAACAATCGCCGTTTTTCCTTCCAGTAGTTTCATGTGTTAATCTTTTTTTAAAATTATTGATAAAACAAAGGTATAAAAAAAATATAGATTTACGGATTGACAGATTGACGGATTTACAGATTTGGCTGACGCCATCGCCGCGCCTGCCGCAATTCATAACTCATAACTCATAATT
>JAIRYH010000131.1 GCA_031267855.1 Prevotellaceae bacterium | reverse complement strand
CTTTGAAACTGCCACATAGGATAACATGCCGTCTTGCTTTTTTCTGCCGGCTGTCAGTTGTCGCGACAATACCGGTGACAAAAGACTCGAGACTATTGACAAAAGACTCGAGACTATTGACGAAAGACTCGAGACTATTGACAAAAGACTCGAGACTGTTGACGAAAAGCTCAAGACTGTTGACCGCCCCGGCAGGTACGCGCTTCGCGCAACTCTTAGTTCTTAGTTCTTAACTCTTAACTTTCAATACGCAAAGCTGCTGCCGCCGATGAACTCGCGGAGGATGGAGGTCGGCGGGATGATCGCTTCGTCGGCGGGTGCAATCATTTCAAAGTAGCGGAGGAATTTGAGCAGGCGCAGCGCTTCGGCATACGAGGGGTCGACCGGGTGGATGCGCTCCAGGAGGGGTTCGGCATGGCGCCGCAATACGGCCAGTTCGAACAGCAGCGCCGAGTTAAACATGACGTCGGCGTGCTCCTGGAAGGGGAATATGTAGCGGTCTTCGCCGCGGCGTACGCTCTGCCATTGCGCAATGGTCCGGGCGGCGGTGTAGCCGCGCGTTCCGGCGTCGCGCACGATGCGCCGGATCAGGCGGCTGTCGGTTGTCGGGATGCGGTTGTTTTCGTCCATTGCAACGGAGGTCAGGGCCGACGCATAAACCTTGAATTTTGCTTCGTCCCGCACCCCCTCCGTCAGCACGGGATTCAGCGCATGGATGCCTTCGATGATCAGCAGGTCTTCCGGGAGCGCTTTCAGGCGCTGCCCGGGGAAATAGCGTTTCCCTGCCACAAAGTCGAAGCGCGGTATGGTTATTTCCTTTCCCTTCAGCAGGTCTTCCAGCTGCCGGTTGAGGAAATCCAGGTCAAGCGCATGAATGGTTTCAAAGTCATAATTGCCGTGCGCGTCGCGCGGCGTTTTGTCGCGATCCACAAAATAATTGTCCAGCTCCAGCGCCACGGGGTTTAATCCCGCCACTTTGGCCTGGAGGCTCAATCGCTTGGCGGTGGTTGTTTTTCCGCTGCTCGACGGGCCGGCAACCAGCACCAGCCTGATGCGGTCATGCTCTTTCCGTATCTGCTGCGCGAGCGCGGCATATTCGCGTTCCTGGAGGGCTTCGGCAACCTGAATCAGCGGGCGCGCCTGGTCCTGCTGGATAATTTTGTTGATGGAGCCGATGCTGCCGGCGCCCAAAATCGCGTTCCACTCCTTGTGCTGCCGGAAGATGTGAAACAGCTTCGGCTGCCCGGGGCGCGGCTCCAGTTCCAGCGGATTGTCGGCCTGCGGCATGCGGAGTAAAATGCCGCTTTCGTATTTGTTTAATTCAAAAACTTTCAGGTAGCCGGTCGAATAAAGCAGCGGGCCATAGAACATGTCGGGATACCCGTCCAGGTAGTAAACGGTGGTGTAAAAGCGCCCGCGCGTCTTTTGCAGCAGGGCTTTTTCGTGCTGCCCGTTTTGCTCGAACAGGGCAATGGCTTTCCCGGTTTCTTCCTTTACGCGGACGAACGGCAGGTTTTTTTCCGCCAGCGCCCGCATGCGCGCCGCCACTTTGCGCAGCAATGCTTCACCGGCGGGCTGTCCGTCCCTGGTGATGGTTCCGTACAGGCCGCGGGATATCGAGTGTTCCACTGCCAGCCTGTAATCAGGCAGCACGTCGCGAACGGCTTTCTGGCAAAGGAACGAAAGCGAACGCTGGTAGGTACGCATGCCGTTGGGGTTCGAAATATCAACAAAGCGGACGTTCATCGCAGTATAGATGTTATACGATAAATCTTTCAGCTGATTGTTCACCATGGCCGCCAGGATGTCGGACTTCAGGCTGACGTTCAGCTGCTGCGACAGCCGGTACAGCGTAGCGCCCGGAGGGCAGTGATGGTACGATTGGGTATTTTCGCAGTAAATGTGCACCGGCTTCATAATGCTCGTTGTTTTAAATATGCCGTATTTCCCCGGCGTGTACGGGATGCGGGAAAAGCCGGGCAAAGATACAAATAAAAAACCGCAACGGCCGGACGGCGCTCCTTTTGCGCTACAGGACGCATCGGACCTGGAATCCGAAGTGCCGGTGGAAATGGTATGGCGGGTAGATGCGTTCCGAATGAAAGGACAGGTAATGCGCGGCAGTATCAAACAGCGAAGAAGACCAGTAGCAGGCAAGCGATCCGGAATGCCGGACAAACGTATCGAAGGCGATGCCGCCATAGACGCCGCCCCAAATTCCGGCATATTTCAAGTTGCGTGTCCCGTCTTCGCGCCACGCATTATCTTTGCCCAGCGCCGTGCCCAGTTTTTCAAAATCATCTCTGGACGGCACGCGCCACGGCGACGGACACAGGGCGGCGGCGTTTTCGTGTACATAACGCCAGCTGTATAGATAGTAATAGCCGGGATTGTTCCGGCAATCGGCTTTCGGCTCGTCCGCGCTGCCGCCGTCGAAATCCGCCTTGTTGCAGGCGGGCGCGTTGATATGGTCGCTCCATGTCTGGGCTATGCCGCTGCCTTCAATGACCCATGTGCGGGAAGAAGCGGCGAAAGGCGGGACAGTTTGGGCATGGCTGCCGGCGCTCCCGCAGATCATCATAAGAAATAAAATCTTTTTCAAAATGTTGATTTAAGTAAAACGTCAGGTGTAAAACATACGTCCAACGCATAATTCATAACTCATAACTCATAACTTGTCTGATATGCCCCCGGAAAACAAAATAACACGTGCGCTTGTCCATATTTGCCTTTGGGGTCTTCGATTACCCTGTACACAAACGGGAAAGCCCACGTCTTACTGCGTGGGCGCCGGCATCCTTGTTTTTTGTGTACTTTTAAGTTTATCGAAGTTTCAAAGGCAAAAACAAAAGCTAACGCTTTTAAAGTGTTTCAAAGAGCATAAAGCGCAACAAAGGTAAAAAAAAGACATGAATTTTTCAAACGGGCAATTCATTCCGGCCGCGCTCCCGGGCATAGTTGCTTTTGGGCGGGGATATTCAGCCTTCCCGTAAGGGGACGGCCATTACGCACAATAAATTAAGAATTAAGAATTAGGAATTAAGAATTGCGGCAAGCGCGCAATGGCGTAAGCCAACTCTTAGTTCTTAGTTCTTAGTTCTTAACTCTTAGTTCCTCTTAACGGCGGGCGTTACCTGATTTTTTTCATCTCTTCATACGCCACATCGTATTCATAGCCCCTGCCGAGCGCAAAGCGCAGCAGCCGGGCATGGCGGTCGGCGGGCGATGCGGCGGTCAGGGTGGCCGCTTTCCGCTGCAGCAGCCGGCTTAAATCGGTTTTGTATTGCTCCCTGTCTATTTCCTGCAAGGCTTCGGCAACGAGGGCTGCCGGAATTTTTTTTGACAGCAGCGCCTGTTTTATTTTCACCGTCCCCCAGTGCGACAGCCTGTTTTTATCGCGCACAAAAGCCTTTGCATACCGCGCCTCGTCAAGGAATCCCTGCGCCTGCAGTTTTGTAATAATTGCAGGGATTTCACTTGCCGGAACATTCCAGTCCTGCAATTTTTTCCGCACGTCGGCAATACATTTTTCCGCGCGGCTGCAGAGCCGTTGCAGGCGCGACAGCGCTTGCCCGGGAGAAAGCTCGTTATTCATGCTTATTGTGATTTTTTATTTACATCATGCGTTTTATGTAAATATCCCGAACGGACTTCGGGGCGGGCTATAAGAATTTTATCCGGACGCCGGCATCCGCGGTTTCCCGTGCAGGGGCGGCGTTGACGTCCAGCGACAGTTCGCGGCCGAAATACAGGGCATGGTTCGGCTCGCTGTGTCCGGCGGGAAAACCGTAGCAAACGGGAATTCCCAGGGGATCCAGGTGCCCGGCAATAATTTCATAAGCCGTTTTTCCCGGGAACACATCGTCCGCTTTGGTGTTTGTAAAATCGCCGACGATCACGCCGGACAGTTTTTTCAATTTCCCGCTGCGCTGCAGGTTGTTCATCATCCTGTCGATGCTGTAGAGGTGTTCATCCACGTCTTCCAGAAACAGGATGGCGCCGTCGGTATCCACGTCGTCGGGCGTGGCGGACAGGTTGACAAGGAGCGACAGGTTTCCGCCCCGCAGAATGCCCCTGGCGGAGCCCCGGCGGTTGCGCGGATGCGCCGGAATATCGTAGCCCCGGAGTTCCCCGAACAGCGCTTTCCGCAAGGATTCCGTACTTTCGCTGCCGCCGCTTTCCGGGAAATTTTTCGGCATGGTGGCATGCAGGCTCTGCAGGCCGGCACGCTGCAGGCGGGCATGGAGCACCGTGATGTCGCTGTATCCGATGAGCCATTGCGGCTTTTTCAGCCAGGGCGAAAAATCCACGCTGTCCGCAATGCGGCCGCAGCCATAGCCGCCGCGGGCGCACAAAACAGCCGACGACGCCGTGTCGTTGACGGCGGCCTGCAGGTCGGCGCAGCGCTGCGCGTCGGTGCCGGCAAAGCCCAGGTATGCTTCCCCGGCATATTTTCCCGTTTTCACATGAAGCCCCCACTGCTGCAACAGCTGTACGGCATGTTCAATGAATGATGCGGCTATTTTCCCGGCGGGAACGACAATGGTTACCGTATCGTTTTTCTTTAAATAAGGCGGTTGTAACATATCTTCGTCATTATAATATTGTGCAAAG
>JAIRYH010000122.1 GCA_031267855.1 Prevotellaceae bacterium | reverse complement strand
GATGATGTTATAGACCCGTCCGTCGCCGTCGGTCACGTGGTTCGGGTAAATGCTTGCGTAGTCGGCAAGCTTGGCCGGATCCGTCTGGAAAATGGGTTCGGTGGGCGGCAGCATGTTCATGGATGCAATCGTGCCTCCCGCCTCGCTGTTGCCGATATCGCTGCCGGTGGTTTTGGAATGGGAATAGCTGATCCTCGAGCCGAAGGAGATATTATTGAGCCATGACCGTTCTTTTGTGTCGAGCAGGGTGTGGGTATAATTAAGCCGGGCGTTGTAGCGGGAGAAATCGGCGTATCCTTTGGCAAAGATGCCGCTTTGTTCCAGTATGCCGAACGACACGTAGTAGGTGCTGCGTTCCGTGCCGCCGCTCAGTGAGAATCTGTGATTCGTCAGCGGCGCATTGGCGTAGGTGAGTTCTTCCTGCCAGTCGGTATTAACCGTGGACGGGGTGGGGAAGTAATAATTGTTGCCCCTGCCCGAATTGGCGCCCATTTCGTTCATCAATAGCTGATAGTCGGCGCTGCCCAGCAGGTTTGACTTTTTGGGCATGTTCTGGAATCCGTAGGAAAATTCATAGTCGAACTGCGCTTTTGTGCCTTTTTTCCCGCTTTTGGTGGTCACCAGCACTACGCCGTTGGCGCCGCGCGAGCCGTAAATGGCAGCCGAAGCGGCGTCTTTCAGGATTTCGATGGAAGCGATGTCGGACGGATTGAGGTAGTTGATGCCGTTGGACGAAGGCATGCCGTCAATCACATACAGCGGATTGGCGTCGTTCACCGTTCCGATGCCGCGGATACGTATTTTGGCGTCTGCGCCGGGCTGTCCGGAGTTGGACGTGATCTGGACGCCCGAAACTTTGCCTTTCAGGGCATTTTGCACGGTAGTCGGATTTTCCAGGTCAAGGTCATCTGTTGTTATCCGGCTGATGGCAGCCGTTACCACGCTTTTCTTCTGCACGCCGTATCCGACGACGATCACTTCGTCCAGCGCGGTGACCACTTCCGTCAGCTTTACGTCCAGCACGGCAGACTGCGCCACCTGTTCCGCCGTGTTGTATCCCATATAGGAAAACTGCAAAACCGCATTTGCCGGCACGTTAATGGCAAATACGCCATTCGCATCGGTAACCACGGCATTCGCCGTTCCTTTTTGTACCACCGACACCCCCACCAGCGCATCACCGGTGGCGGCGTCTGTAACAGTTCCCCTTACTTCCCCGGTCTGGGCGAATATCGCGCCGGGAATAAGTAAAAGCATGACAAGAAAAATCTTGTGCCAGCATTGATTTTGTTTACTTTTCATACGTTTGATAATTTTAAGTTAATGTAGTTGGTTTATTTTTTAAGGAGGGCATCCTCAATATTATTTATTCACGTATGTGAACAGCCCCTGTTCACATACGTGAACAGCCCCTGTTCACCTGTGTGAATAGCCCCTGTTCACCTGTGTGAATAGCCCCTGTTCACATACGTGAATAGCTCCTTGTGTCTATTGAATTCTTTTTACGTTTCATACAATTTATGGTTTGGCTGACCGTTAATTTATTTTTTAAAAGGGTTCCCTTCCTTATTGCTGCCGAGTATCCAGCGGAAAGCATTAACAAATAAAAGTTTTTGGGTTGCATCCGTAAATTCGTCATCGCCATGCCCCATGTTCAGGTAAATCATGCGGTAGTTTTTGTTTGTCCAGACCACCGGAAAGTCGCCGAAGCTGATGACGTCTTTTATGCCCACCGGATAATTGTCCGGCGAAAGGGAAACCAGTACTTCTATGTCCTTATTTCCCCTTGGGCTGGGTTTCCATTGATACCATTCGCTTTCGGGGGCAATAAATGTTGCGGGCAGGTTTTTTGTCACGGGGTGTTCCGTGTTATCGACGGTCAGCTTGACAGGCTGCGGCGGCCAGTTGTTGCAGAAGAAGACCCCGCCGCCCAGAAAATCGACAAACCATTGCCAATTGGTATTTTTGTCGTTGTAGGCAGCGGCATGAAATCCCATCCATCCGCCGCCGTGCTCCATGTATTTCTCGAATGCGTCGCGCTGTTCCCTGCTGTCGGGCGAATCGTTAAGCATGACGACAATATCGTATTCTTTAAGTTTTTCGTAAGGATATTGCGACAGGCTTGTGGTAACGTCCAGCGTATATCCGTCGCCGTAATTCAGCCGGCGGAAAAATTCCACCCCCTGCCCGGCAAACGCGACATGCGCTTCTTCGGCGTGCTCGGTATAATAAACCAGTGCTTTAAAACGGGGCGCTTTGGCATAATTTGCCGGATAAGCGTTTTTAGCATCCGCCCCGCCCGTTGCCGCCCATTGAACAGCGTTAGAGAACATGGTCGTAAAATCTTTTACACTGAATAGTTTCTCGCTGTGCCCTGTCAGGAAATAAACGTTTCGGGCAGGCTTGTCCGGGTTGGTCCAGATCACCGGGTGGTCGCCCATCTTTATATCCGACGCCGGACGGTAGCTTGATTCGTCGACATTGGCTAATACCTGCACGTTGGGGCGGGGATTCCGGTCGAAGGTGTACCATTCGTCGTCGAGGATGGTGAACGAATGACTTACGCCTTTCATCACCGGATGCTCCGGCGCTTCCACATGAACCGTTCCGGCGGCTTTTTGGGCAATATAATTTTCAAACCGGACGCCGCCCATAAAATCGGAAAACCAATGCCATAGCGGGAATCCGTCAAATTCGCCCAGCAGGGCGGCATGATGAAAGCCAATCCACCCGCCGCGCCCTTCGTCAATATACTTTACAAAGGCTTTTTCGGCGTCTTTCGTCCATCCGTAAGGCGGATAGTCCAATTGAATGATCAGCCTAAAGGCGGATAAATAGGCATCACTGACCGGCCCGGTGCTGTTGATTTCCGTCCATTCGAAATTTAATTCCTTTGCTTTTTCACCCAGCCATTTCAGCGCCGCATCCGTAAAACCGCCATGCTGCCCGCCCCGCTCGGTAAGCACAAGTACTTTAAAGGATGCTTCGGCTTTTGCCGGCAGGCAATAAATGCAAAATGCAAGCAGCGGTAACAATAATAACAGTCGTTTTTTCATAATCATTAAGGTTAAAAGTTTAGTGCAAGTTTATACAATGTTATTCTTAAAGAGGTGGAAATTCTTTCACAAAAAGTTTGTTTTCTGTTAAACTTAACGAAACATTCGATTCATGCGGGGAGGGTCATGCGGGATTGACAGGTAACAAACATTTTTTGTCGGAGATTAAACCCTTTTCACAAAAATTATGGATAACATTGTACTGCGATTTGCGACAGGCGACTTGCGACAGCTTCCCATCGCATATCGCATAATTTTAATATCGAAGACCAAAGATGAAAGTAGGATTTTGCAGCATAAATTATTCCGACAAGTCGATAGAGGAAGTCTGCAGCATCGTATCCGCGCAGGGATACGAAGCCATTGAGATACCTTCCTATAAAGATAACGGGCAGATTGACGCCGACCGGCTGCTGCAGCCGGGTGAAGCGGCAAAATTCAAGAAGATGGTTAACGGCTGCGGCCTTGAATTATCCGCCGTCAGCAATCATCCCGAATCCCTCCTTATATTGGGACCCTATGGCGTGGATACGGACAGTATCTGTCCCGGAACAAAAGAAGAAAAGATCACCTGTGGCGTGAAGAGCCTTATTAAATCGGCACAGCTGGCAAACGTACTTGAAGTGCCGGCAGTAGTAGCCTTTTCAGGCATTGAAAACTTCGGTCATATCAACGACTGGCCCTATCCCGGAGGGTGGGCCGACGAGGAAAAGCGATTTGTGGAAAATTATATGCCGGTTTTCGACAAGTTTAAGGAATACGGCGTCAAAGTCGCGTTCGAGCCTCATCCCAACAATATCATATATGACACGCACACCGCATTAAGGTGCCTGGAACTGTCCGGCTATCATCCGAGCTACGGGATCAACTTTGACCCTGCCAACTTATTGATGGCGGGCATTAATCTGCAAACGTTCATCAGTGAACTGGGCAATAGAATTGTGGCGGTACACGCAAAAGATTGCGAACTTGTGGAACATAACATGATGAAAGGCGGCCTGATGATGCAGGGAGCATGGGGGCGGCCGGACCGTTCCTTACGGTTCAGGATACCGGGCTGGGGAAGCATTGACTGGAAAAAAATTATTACCGGATTATATATGGTCGGCTTTGACGGCGCCTACAATTACGAGCACGAAGACGTCACCATGAGCATCGGCGACGGGGTGGAAAAAACAATTGCATTCCTGAAGCCGTTGATGATTAAAGCCCCCTATGAAGCGCGTATGGACAGGTTATTTCAAAAATAAACAGACTATGAAAACAATGAGAGCACAGGTTCTGATGGAGCCGCGCAGGATGGAATTGCAGGAAGTGGCGGTTCCCGAGATCAACGAAAATGAGGTGCTGGTAAAAGTGAAGTATTGCGGTATCTGCGGCTCCGACTGGGGCTCTTATACCGGCAAATATGCCGATGAAGCGGCGTTGCTGCCCTTGACCACCGGACACGAATTTTGGGGCATCATCGAAGAGGTCGGCAGCCGCGTAAAGAAGCTTAAAAAAGGCGACCGTGTGGCAGCCGACATCTGCCTTGCGTGCGGCACCTGCTACTACTGCCGGCGGGGCGACCCTCTTTTGTGCGAAACCTTCACACAAATCGGGATACACACATCGGGCGCGTTTGCCGAATACGTGAAAGTGCCCTGGGAGAACTGCTACATCCTGCCCGAAAGCGTCGATGACTACAGCGCGGCGTTTATCGAGCCGCTGACCGCCTGCCTGCACGCGGCAAAAGCAATGGACCTGAAAATAGCCGGCAGCATCGTCGTCATCGGTTGCGGGCTGGGCATTATACACGGCGCACTGGCCAGACTGCGCGGCGCGGCGCCGGTCATTGTCATTGGCGATAACGCCGAACGCCTGCGCATGGCTGAACAAATGTGCGCCGACCATACCGTCAACATAAAGGAAACGCCTGACGCGGTGGCGGAGGTGATGAAACTGACCGGCGGCATTGGCGCCGACTATGTCCTGGAGGCAGTGGGAACGCCGGCTACCTACGAGCAGGCATTTAAAATGCTGCGCAAAGGCGGCAGGCTGGAAGCATTCGGGATATGCGCCGACGACGATTACGCCCGCATCCCTCCCGTGCAGTTCGTATTACAGGAAAAGAAAGTATCGGGCAGCTGCGCCGGCATAGGCAACGACTGGGGCGACGCCATCAGGCTGCTGCAGTACCGCCGGATCGACCCGCGCCCGCTGATCTCAATGATTGTCCCGCTCGAAGAACTGGAAACAGCCCTGAACGAACTGCGCACCAACCCCAAATTAGTGAAAGTCCTCGTGGCGCCCGAAATCAGCGAACGCATCATCCTGTACAAATAAACCCCCCCGATCCGCCATGGACTATAAATCGCTGTTACTATCCCCTGTGAAAATCGGCCGGCACGAATGCATCAACCGTTTCTTTGCCCAGCCGATGGAGTGCGTAGATGCCGATGCGGAAGGAAATCCGACCGAACTGACCCGCCGGCGCTACGAAAACCTGTACAAAGGCAACTTTGCCCTTGTCGACCTTGAAGCAATCACCGTCACCAACGAAAGCCGTGCACGGAAAACGCAGCTTGAAATCATGCCGCCAAACGAAAAGCCGCTGGCAAAATTCATCGGACACCTGAAAAGCATTAACCCGAAAGTAAAAATAGTCTTTCAGCTGACACACTCGGGCGACATCAGCGAACCGGAATTCTCACGCCGCGTTACCGTAAAGCCGATTTACGGCAAGGGCGGCGACCTGCTTACCGAAGAAGAAGTAGACAGAATAATCGACCGGTTTGTCCTGTCCTCAAAGATTGCGCAGGCCGCGGGAGCCGACGGGATTGATCTGAAATTCTGCCACGGCTACCTTGGCTCTCAAATCCTGCGCCCCTACAACGACCGCAAATGGAAATATGGCGGCGCCTGGGAAAACAGATCACGCTTTGCCTACGACCTGATGGAACGCATCCGCAAAGGAGTGCCGGACAAAAATTTCCTGATCGGCTCAAAAGTTTCCGTCTGGGAAGGCTTTCCCGGCGGCTGCGGATCTGCCGGCCCCGACTCCCCCCTGATGGACCTGACCGAATCCCTCGACCTGCTCAGGGGACTCGAAGCGCGCGGCGCAAGCTACTTCGTCGAATCCCTCGGAAACGTGCATGCCAGCATGAACTTCATGGAAGCCGTACAGGACGAACCCTACCTGTCTTATCTTCATTTCTACTTTGCCAACCTGATGAAACACGCCCTGAAGCCCGAAACAGTGGTGATCGGCTCCTCCTTCTCCCCTTTCAGGGGGCCGAAAAACAAACTCCTGTTCATAGAACCCGGCAAGTCGTCCCTCTTTGCGATGGGCGCGCGCTGCATCAGCGACGGGATGATGGACATGATAGGCCTCGGACGGCAGTCGTTTGCCGATCCCCTCACCCCGCTGAAGCTGCAGGAAGACCGGGAAAAGGAAATCAAATACTGCACCCAGTGCATGAACTGCGAAGAACTCATGATCCGCCAGCAGCCCGTAGGCTGCGTCGCCTTTAACAAACCCTATGCCGAACGCTTCAGGGAAATCCGCAAAACCATGGGAAAACTGACGGAACTGCATACCTGAACCACATACCTGAACAAAAACAACAACAAACACCATGAAAGAAACCCGCAAAACCATGCTCACGCCCGGCGACATTGCCTACATCATTGACGCCAGCACACTAAAACTCGACACCTCCCGCGAAGACGTAAACAGCCTGATCGAAGCATGCAAAAAATACCGCTTCGGATGCGCCTTCGCCTGGCCTGCCTGCTACGAACTGCTGCGCGAAAAACTCAAAGGCACCGGAACCGCCTTCGGCACCTCCCTCTCCTTCCCCTCCGGACAGGAAACGACCTTCATCAAAGTAGCGCAGGCGCACTACTTCGAAAGCCTCGGCGCCGCCGAAGTAGACATGGTAATGAACATCGGATGGCTTAAATCCAAACAATACCGCGACGTAACGGACGACATCAAAGCCGTGCGCCAGGCCTGCAAAAACAGCTCCCTGAAAGTTATCATCGAAGCCATGCTCCTCACCGACGAAGAAATTGCCACGGCCTGCGCAATAGTCATCGACGCCGGCGCCAATTATGTGAAATCGGGCACAGGCTTCTCTGCCGCCCCCACCACCATACACCACGTCGAAACAATGAAAGCGGCCATCGGCGACACCATCAAGCTCAAAGTCGCCGGAGGCGTTCGCGACCTCAAAACACTCGTGGCGATGTACAAAAAAGGCGCCGACAGATTCGGCATCGGCCTGCCGTCAGCCGTCAGCATCATGGAAGAAGCCCTGGCACTGCCGGGAAATATTGACGTTGAGAGTGAAGAACTAAGAGTGAAGAACTAAGAGTTGCGCGAAGCGCGTCACGGCGACTTGCGATTTGCGACGGGCGAACGGAAGCTGTCGCATGTCGCATGTCGCAAATCGCACATCGCAGGAAAAAACAGCCGGCCGGCAAACCGGCGAAAGGGGATTGTTGGCTTACAAAAGCCATTTTTCAGCCTGCGGGACGAATTGTTGGCTTGCAAAAGCCATTTTTCAGCCTGCGGGACGAATTGTAAGCTTACAAAAGCCATTTTTCAGCCTGCGGGAGCGAATTGTTGGCTTACAAAAGCCATTTTTCAGCCTGGGGGA
>JAIRYH010000086.1 GCA_031267855.1 Prevotellaceae bacterium | reverse complement strand
TTGGCGCATCCGTACGCAATACAATATTGCTGAAAATTGTCCGCACATGCGTCCATGACCCGCTGAATTGCACCTGTCTATAAAATCAGTTAGGTTTTTTCGTAAAAAAACTGTAAATTTGCCCCCCTGAATTTCGATTTATAAAAATCAAAAAGTAATATTCTTATGAATTTATCACACATTGAGCACATCGGTATCGCAGTAAAATCGCTGCAGGAAGCCATTCCCTTTTACGAAAATGTAATGGGATTGAAATGTTACAACATCGAAGAAGTGGTCGATCAAAAGGTAAAGACCGCTTTTTTTATGGCCGGACAAACCAAAATCGAACTGCTGGAACCGACAGGTCCCGAAAGCACGATTGCCCGATTTATTGAGAAACGCGGCGAAGGCGTGCACCACATAGCGTTTGCAACGCAAGGGCTGCAGGCATCGCTGGACGAACTGGCAGGAAAAGGCATCCAGCTATTGGATAAAAATCCGCGCAAAGGAGCCGAAGGGTTGAACATTGCTTTCCTCCATCCGAAATCAACGCTGGGCGTGCTGATGGAACTGTGCGAAAAACAGTGAACAATGAACAGTGAACAGTGTGAAGCATCGAAAGATTGTTCACTGTTCATTGTTCAAAAATAATTGAATAATCAAAAAATTATAAAATTATAAAACTATGAGTAATCAAGTAGAATCAGTGAAAGCGCTGATTAAACTGCGCGAAAAAGCGCGACTTGGAGGCGGACAGAAGCGTATCGACTCCCAACATCAAAAAGGAAAATATACTGCCCGCGAACGCATCGCCATGCTGCTCGACGGCGGCAGTTTTGAAGAATTTGACATGTTCGTAGCGCACCGCTGCACGAACTTCGGCATGCAGGACAGTACTTTCCTCGGCGACGGCGTGGTATCCGGCTATGGCACTATCGACGGACGTCTGGTCTATGTCTTTGCACAAGATTTCACCGTATTCGGCGGTTCGCTGTCCGAAAGCTTTGCCATGAAAATTTGTAAAATAATGGATCAGGCCATGAAGATGGGGGCGCCGGTGATTGGCTTGAACGACTCCGGCGGCGCGCGCATCCAGGAAGGCGTAAATGCCCTGGCGGGATATGCCGAAATATTCCAGCGCAATATTTTGGCGTCGGGCGTGGTACCGCAAATTTCCGCTATTTTTGGACCCTGTGCCGGCGGCGCGGTGTATTCGCCGGCGCTTACGGACTTTAACGTGATGACCAAAGGGACGAGCTACATGTTTCTCACCGGCCCCAAAGTGGTAAAGACCGTTACGGGCGAAGACGTTACACAGGAAGAACTGGGCGGCGCCAGCGTACACGCCTCGAAAAGCGGCGTAGCGCACTTTGCGGTAGAATCCGAAGAAGACGGATTGAAACTGATCCGGCGCCTGTTGGGTTATCTGCCGCAGAATAACCTGGAAGAAGCGCCGCTGCAGCCCTGCACCGACCCTATCGACCGGCTGGAAGACGTGCTGAACGATATTATTCCCGACAGCCCCAACAAACCGTATGACATGTATCAGGTCATCGGCGGCATTGTGGACAACGGCGAATTTTTGGAAGTACACAAGGATTATGCGCCGAATATCATCGTTGGCTTTGCCCGTTTCAACGGCTTGTCGGTGGGAATCGTTGCCAATCAACCCAAAATACTTGCCGGCTGTCTGGATATTAACTCTTCGCGGAAAGCCGCACGGTTCGTGCGCTTCTGCGATGCGTTCAACATTCCGATTGTAACGCTTGTTGATGTGCCCGGCTTCCTGCCCGGCACGCAACAGGAATACGGTGGGATTATCCTGCATGGCGCGAAATTGCTGTATGCTTTCGGCGAAGCAACCGTGCCGAAAGTAACGGTAACATTGCGCAAGTCGTATGGCGGCGCTTACTGCGTGATGAGCAGCAAACACCTGCGCGGCGACATCAACTACGCATGGCCTACGGCCGAAATTGCCGTGATGGGACCATCGGGTGCAATCGAAGTACTGTACGGCAAAGAAACCGCCGCCGCAGAAAACCCTGCCGAATTTGCCGCAGAAAAAGAACAGGAATACCGCGAAGCCTTTGCCAACCCATACAATGCCGCGAAATACGGATATATTGACGACATCATTGAACCGCGCAATACACGTTTCCGCGTCATCCGCGCATTACAGCAACTGGCAACCAAAAAACTTTCCAATCCGGCAAAGAAACACGACAACCTCCCTTTGTAGATCCAAAAAACCAGCGTTAAGCGTTAAACAACATGAACAATAAATTATACATACTTTTATTGACGGGGTGTCTTCTTTTTGCCTTCGGACGGGCGGCTGCACAAAGCCAGTCGGACATGCGCATCAATGAAATACTGGTGAGCAACATCGACGACTACGAAGACGACTACGGTCACAAACACGGATGGATTGAACTCTTCAATACATCCCGCGGAACAGTGGATATCGGCGGCTGTTATGTGTCGAACGACCCGGACAACCTGAAGAAATACCGCATCCCGAAAGGCGATGTACTTACGAAAATCAAACCGCGCCAGCACGTTGTGCTGTGGGCAGACAACAAGCCGTTGCGCGGAACATTTCACATTAACTTTACGTTGACGGAAACCAATGCCATTTATCTTGTCAGCAGCAACGGACGCGACATTATCGACAGCCTGCATTTCCCCACCGGCGAAGGCCCCTTTCCCGTCATGGATTACATTACCGGCGACAAGGGTGACCAGATAACAGTAAAAGGCTCTATTCCCTACTATCCCATAGAGAATGTGTCATACGGACGCCTGATGGACGGCGAAGATACCGGCGGTGAAAACGGATGGGCATTTTTGATCAAAACAACCCCCAGCAGCAACAACGTCATTCTCGACAGCGAAGCGGCGGCGCAACGGTTCAAACAGTTCGACCCGTATGGCATCATCATGGCGATTACTGCCATGTTGGTCGTATTTGTCGCCCTGATAATGCTGTATGCCGTATTTAAACAGATTGGACGCGCCTCTATCAATTCGGGACGCAGGAAAGCCGAAAAGGCAGGCATCGCGCCGCATGCAGTAGCCGTTGCACAGGATGCACCCGGCGAAGTGTATGCCGCCATAGCCGCTGCGCTGCATTTGTATATCCAGCAGGAAGAAGCGCACGACACCGAAAATACGATTTTAACCATCAACAAAGTAACGCGCACCTATTCGCCATGGAGTTCAAAAATATACGGACTGCGTGAAATACCGCATAAACAGTAGGCAGCAGGGAAAACAATAAACCAAACAATACTTGATAAATCAACAACTAAAATTCGCATAATTCATAAAAATTCGTAGAATATGAAGAAAGAATACAGTCTGAAAATAAACGGCGCCGATTATAATGTAGTAATCGACCAGACCGAAGACAGTTCGGTGGACGTGGAAGTTAATGGAACCCCTTTTCTGGTGGAAATTGAACGGCTGGCAAAACCGACGGCAAAAGTACATCCGCCGGTAGCTGCACCGGTCAATGCCGTGGGAGCGCCGGTGGTATCGAAGCCGGCAACAAGCGGCAACGCCACCGCTATTAAGTCGCCGCTGCCGGGCGTGGTGCTGTCGGTAGATGTAAACACAGGCGACACGGTAAAGACAGGACAGAAATTATTGGTGCTCGAAGCCATGAAAATGGAAAACAGTATTGAAGCCGACCGCGACGGCAAAGTTACGGCGGTCAAAGTAGCCAAAGGCGACTCGGTATTGGAAGGAGCAGAACTTATAATCATTGGATAATATGGAAAATCAAGGTTTCGTTTCATTTTTGTGGGATAATTTACAACAGTTCTTCAGCTACACGGCTTTTGCCAGCTTTACGTTCGGGCACATGATCATGATCCTGGTCGGACTAGGATTCCTTTATCTGGCCATTAAGAAAGACTGGGAACCGATGCTGCTGGTACCTATCGGATTCGGCATCATCATCGGGAACATACCCTTCATGGAAGGACTTTCCATCGGCGTGTACGAAGAAGGCTCGGTAATGAATATCCTCTATCAGGGCGTGCGGCTCGGCTTTTATCCGCCGCTGATTTTCCTCGGCATCGGCGCCATGACCGACTTCTCGGCGTTAATCTCCAACCCCAAATTGATGCTGATCGGAGCGGCGGCGCAATTCGGCATATTCGGTGCTTACAGCCTGGCGCTGCTGTTTGGATTTCCGGCAAATGAAGCCGGCGCTATCGGCATCATCGGCGGCGCCGACGGCCCCACCGCCATTTTCCTTTCGGGACGGCTGGCGCCGGATTTGTTAGGAGCCGTTGCCGTGTCGGCTTATTCATACATGGCACTGGTGCCGGTGATACAGCCGCCCATCATGCGCCTGTTCACCACAAAAAAAGAACGGCTGATTCGCATGCGCCCGCCCCGCGTGGTTTCACAACGCGAAAAAATCATCTTCCCGATTGTCGGGTTTCTGCTGACGGCACTGCTGGTGCCCTCCGGCATCCCGCTGCTGGGCATGCTGTTCTTCGGCAACCTGCTTAAAGAATGTGGCGTAACGCGCCGCCTTGCCGAAACCGCCCGCGGGCCGCTGATTGACATCGTTACGATACTGATTGGCCTTACGGTAGGCGCTTCTACGCAAGCCGACAAATTTTTACAGTTAAACTCCATAAAAATATTCATACTGGGTGCGCTTTCATTCATGATTGCTACCGCCGCCGGCGTGCTGTTTGTGAAATTCTTCAACCTGTTTTTAAAGGAAGGCAACAAGATTAACCCGCTTATCGGAAATGCCGGCGTATCGGCAGTGCCCGACAGCGCCCGCGTATCAAACCTTGTCGGACTGGAATACGACAAGAAAAACTACCTGCTCATGCACGCCATGGGACCCAATGTAGCCGGCGTGATAGGCAGCGCCGTGGCGGCAGGGATTCTGCTGGGATTTTTATCGTAAATACGAAGCGCAGCAACCATTCAAACCCTGATAAAGTTTTAGACTTTACCGGGGTTTTGCATTTTACCGCTGTTTCTTTGCCGTTCGTTTAAAAAGCCGCAACTGGCATGAAATACCAAAACAAAAGCGGGCAATTTTGCAACTGCCCGCTTCCGCCTAATCTAAACCTATGAAAAATTTATTTGGTATTAAGACCTGCCTCCCGAAAAAAGGTTTAACTGCAGAGGCAGTAAACGGTAAATTATACATCGGCTGACGCCGGCATGCTCCACGCTCCCAAATCGGTAAATGCAACCGGCGTAAGAAAAATAAAAATTACTGCATGCCCATCCTTTTTTTGAGGCGCCGTTTTAAAAAAAATAACGGACACCGGTAAAATCGTCCGCTATGTTTGGTCGATTTTGTCCGTCCGGGACGAAATGCCGGTAGCTTTTCGGCTTTTGCCGAAAGTGTTCCGGGGCAACATAAAAAAGAGGGCGGCTTTTCAGTCGTCCTCTTTCCATTGCATATCGGCAGGTTGCCGTTACTGCACCGGTTCGACTTCGCCGGTGATTACTTTT
>JAIRYH010000057.1 GCA_031267855.1 Prevotellaceae bacterium | reverse complement strand
GTGGCGGGATTGCGCGGATCGTCTTCGGGAATGCCGGCTTCCACTTTACCGACCAGGTCGGCGCCCACGTCTGCCGCCTTGGTGTAGATGCCGCCGCCCACGCGGGCAAACAGTGCCTGAGTGGACGCGCCCATGCCGAAAGTCAGCATCGTGGTGGTAATAACAATCATTTTTTCCGTAGCGTCAGCCTCTACAAAAGTGTCGAGGACAAGGTACCACAGTGAAATATCAAGCAGCCCCAGTCCAACAACTACCAAGCCCATGACGGCGCCTGAGCGGAAAGCTACTTTCAATCCGCGGTTAAGCGATTGTTGCGCAGCATTGGCTGTCCGTGCCGAGGCATAAGTAGCGGTTTTCATGCCGATGAATCCTGCCAGGCCCGAAAAGAATCCCCCGGTAAGGAAAGCGCCGGGAACCCATGCGTTCTGCACGCCGAAACCGTATGCCAGCAAAGCAAAAAAGGCAGCCAGTACCAAAAAAACAATTAATACGATTTTATACTGTTGCTTAAGATATGCCATGGCGCCTTGCCGCACGTGGCGGGCGATCGTTTTCATGGTGTCCGTACCTTCGCTTTCTTTCCTCATATTGCGAAAAAAATAAAATGCAAAACCCAATGCCAGCAACGAGGCGCTGGGTATAAACCAAAAGAGTTGTTGTGGGGTCATAAAAGTATGTTTTTATTGGGCGCAAAGATACGTGATTTTTTTAAATTACTATCCACTGATGACAAAAATTTCCGCAAATATTGTCCCTGCTGTATACTTTTCAAATTTACAAGTTATATGGTCCGATTCGTTATTGAGGACTTTCAATCCGCCGATACAAAACGACGCGACAATAATGATGCTTAATTTCTAATTTATCGCTATCTTTGCTGCTTGAAAAATCAAAGCATTATGCTGCAAATCGGCCCACAGAGGCTATCACTCGAATGCCCCGTTGTGATGGGGATTGTGAATGTTACGCCCGATTCGTTCTTCGCCCGCAGCCGCTGTACGACAGAGGCCGCAATAATCGAACGCGTCGGGCAATTTGTTGCCGACGGCGTTGACTGCATCGACGTGGGCGGCTGTTCAACCCGTCCCGGCTTCCCGGTAACGACGGAAGCAGCGGAATACGAACGCTTATCCCGTGCCCTGCAGGTTATCCGCAGCCATTTTCCCGCGCTCCCGCTATCCGTCGATACGTTCCGTGCCGGCATCGTACAACGGCTGTACGGGCAATACGGCGCTTTTATCGTTAATGACATTTCCGCCGGCGAAGAAGATGCCGGGATGATAGCTGCCGTGGCACGACTGCAGCTTCCCTATATCGCCATGCACAAGCGCGGCAACCCGCAGACCATGCAACAGCTCACCCGCTACGCAGACGTGGTGGAGGAAGTAAAAGATTACCTGCGGCAAAAGCTCGCGGAGTTGCATGCACAGGGCATTTCGCAGGTAATCATTGACCCGGGTTTCGGATTTGCCAAAACGGTTGAACAAAACTATGCCCTGCTGCGCCGTCTGCGGGAATTTACAGCGCTCGACGCCCCGCTGTTAGTCGGTATTTCGCGCAAGAGCCTGCTGTGGACACCGCTCGGCAGCACGCCCGAAGACATGCTGTGCGCCACCTCCGCCGTCAACCTGCACGCCCTGCTGCACGGTGCAAACGTGCTGCGGGTGCACGACGTAAGGGAAGCGCGGCAGATGGTGACACTGAGCAGGAGCCTGGGCGTTTGCAAATAATTTATCCGCCTGCCGCAACCCTGCATTTTGAAATCTTAAACCCTTGCACCTTGAACACATTCAATGAAGCATTGCAAAACAACCCGTATGTACGCCTGACTGTTGCCCTGTTTGCAGGCATTGTGTGGCAGGCGTCGTGCGGATCCGGTTTTCCCATGCTGTTTATTGCAGTGGGGAGTGCACTGATTTATCTGATATTGCTTGCTGTTCCCTATCTGCACCGGCACGCCCGCCCATGGATAGCAGGCGGCGCCGGGCTGGTTTGCCTGTTTTTTTCCGGAGCGGCGATCCTGCAGCAGCAGGCAACCGCAACCTCGCTGCCGCTCGACGAACCGCTCTGGCTGCAAGCCGAAGCCTGCGACAACCCGATCGTCGGCGAGCGTTACACGAAACTGCAGGCCATCGTGAAGAAATACATTACCGCCGGCGACACCGCTGCGGCAGACGAGAAAGTTATCTTATACTTTTCTGCCGACAGCTCGCAGCCCGCGCCCGTGGCAGGCGCGACGCTTTATGTCCGGACTGCGCTGTCGCCCATTCCGCCGCCCGGCAACCCCGACGAGTTTGACTACCGGCTGTACCTGGCGCGACGGAAAGTCTTTGCTTCCGCCTTTGTGCAAAAAGGGCAGTACAGTATCGACAACCGGCTGTCCTTTTGGAAAACGGTGCAGTACATGCCTGTTCACTGGCAACGGCGCGGACTGGAAATTTTTGCCGGCAGCGTGATCGGCAACGAAGAATACGCGGTGCTGGCGGCGCTCACCCTGGGCAACAAGCAATGGCTCGACGACGACCTGCGCACATCCTACATTGCCGCCGGAGCCATGCACATCCTGGCCGTATCGGGACTGCACGTGGGGATTATCATGGCGGTACTGAATTTTCTCTTTTCCTTTTTAAAGAAAAAACACCGTGGCATACTGCTAAAAAACGTACTGATCATCGTCTGCCTGTGGCTCTATGCCGCCGTAGTAGGCTTTTCGCCATCGGTAACACGCGCCGTCGTGATGTTTTCGTTCGTGCTGGCGGGAAAAACTTTCCGCCGCTCGCTGAGCACTTACAATTCTTTGGCAGCATCGGCATTCTTTATTGCATGGTTTAATCCGCAGGTTATTTTTGATGCCGGCTTTCAACTCTCCTACTGCGCCGTGCTGAGTATTGTATATTTTCAACCGCATATTACCCGTCTGATTTATATACGCAACAGATTTCTCTATGGCATCTGGCAACTGGCATGCGTTTCCGCCGCCGCACAAATCGGCACGCTGCCGGTGTCGCTGCTGAATTTCCACATGTTCCCCAATTATTTTCTCCTGACCAACATTTGCATCATTTCACTGACAAGCTTTATTGTATATGGCGGGGTAGCATTCTTAATACTGCACCAAATTCCGGTTGTTTCCACGCTTGCAGGGTATGCATTACACGGCATGCTCTGGCTGCTCAACCACATTGTCGAATTCGTAGAAGCCCTCCCCCACGCTACCACGCAAAACATTTACATCGACAGAACGCAGATGCTCCTGCTGACGGCCGTTATTTTATTCGTCGCCGGCTACATTGCCGTTCCGAAACGACGCTGGCTGTGGCTTGCCGCCTGCTGTCCGGCGGGCATCACCGGCATTCATTCATGGCAAACAGTGCAGCAGCACGACCAGAAAATAGCCGCAGTGTATAAAGTAAAAAACGCATCGTACATTGAATTTATCAACGGCGCCAGGGGGGTGGCGCTGCGCAACAGGGAACATATCGATGAAAATTTTTCGTACCATACCGGGAATTTCCTAATCAAACACGGCGTCGCCGATCGCGAGAAAACATTTGAAACCCGCATGACGCAAAGCGATACAATCATCGATCATGTCTGCTGCTATAACGGATTTATTGTTTTTGAAAATGAACTGTACAAAATCCTGGAAAACGAATCGTTCGACAAGCCTTTGCCGGCAATAGCCATCGACTGCCTGATTGTAACCGGAGCGGCGCGCATGAAGCCGGAACTCGCCCTGCGCCGTTATGTGCCGGGACTTTTAATCGTAGACGCTTCCGTACCTTTGTACCGCGTACGGCTATGGCAGGAGGCGGCGGAAACGCTGGCAATACATTTTTACAATGTACGCGAAAAAGGAGCTTTTGTAAAAAGATTTAAAAAATGAAAGACCGGCTGACGCCGGAACAGAAAGTAATTAAAATAAAACAATCACAATGAATACGCGCGAACGATATGAAAAAATCCTGGACTGGTTTGCCGAGCACGTGCCCGTGGCGGAATCGGAACTGCAATACCGGAACCCCTATGAACTGATTGTTGCGGTTATCCTTTCGGCGCAATGTACCGACAAGCGCGTAAACATGGTCACGCCGGCATTCTACAAGCGTTTCCCGACGCCGCAAACATTGGCCGAAGCCGGCATCGAAGAAATTTATGAATATATCCGCAGCATCTCCTATCCCAACAGCAAAGCCCGGCACTTAAAAGGCATGGCGGAAATGCTGGTCGACACATTCCATGCTACCGTGCCGTCGGAAGTCGATGAACTGCAACGGTTGCCCGGCGTTGGACGAAAAACCGCCAATGTGATTGCATCGGTCGTCTACAACCGTCCGGTGATTGCAGTGGACACGCACGTGTTCCGCGTAGCCAACCGCACCGGCCTGGCTAAGGCCGCCACGCCGCTCGAAACCGAAAAGCAGCTGACCCGGCATATCCCCGCCCGCCTGCGCCCCATTGCGCACCACTGGCTGATTCTGCACGGCCGCTATACCTGTACGGCGCGCCACCCGAAGTGCGCCGAATGCGGAATAAAGAAGTATTGCGCAACCGGCAGCAGCAGTAATTAAGAATTAGGAATTAGGAATT
>JAIRYH010000044.1 GCA_031267855.1 Prevotellaceae bacterium | reverse complement strand
GTCCAGTTTTTGGAAAGCAGCAGTGCGGTCGTCGGGGGTGTATGCCGGCTTGAGGAGGATGTGCCGGCAGTTGAACATGTCGTTGCCCTGTTTCTCGATGAGCTGGATGATGTGGAATCCGAATTCCGTTTCCACGATGGGAGACACCTGTCCGGGCTTGAGCGCCAGTGCGGCGTCGGCAAAGGCGGTGGCTAATTCTTCTTTGTGACGCAGTCCCAGTTCGCCGCCACGGAGGCCGCTGGCGCGGTCTTCCGAATAGACGATAGCCAGCGGGGCGAATTTTTCGCCGTTTATAATGCGTTCGCGCAGTTCCAGCAGGCGCCTCCGCACTTCAAATTTTGCTTCGCCTGCCGGCGGATTGACGATGATTTGCCGCAGGACGTACTGCGTCGGGATAATCGGCAGGCTGTCTTTCGGTATTTTTTTGTATGATTTTTCCACTTCGGTAGGCGTGATCGGGGCATTTTTTACCAGTGTGGCGTGCATGTTCTGCGTAAGGATTTGTTCGCGGACGATGTCGCGCAAATCCCGCTTCAGCTGGAACACGGGTTTGTGGAACAGTTCTTCTACCGCCTTTTCACTGCCGGCGCGCATAATCATCATGCGCATTTGCCGGTCGGTTTGCGCATCCACGTCTTCGTCGGATACTTTCAGGCTGTCGAGGCGTGCCTGTACCAGCAGCAGTTTTTGCAGCAACAGGTTTTCGAGCACCTCGCAGCGAATATTCTTGTCGGATGTTATCCCCTGTAAACGCTGCATGTTTACTTCCGATTCGACATCGTACAGTAAAATCATTTCGCGTCCTACTACGGCAACGACTTTATCAATCAGTCCGTCTTGCGCGGACGTGTGTTGCAGCAGGGTAAGCAGTAAAAAACCTGATAAAAAAAGTTTACGCATAAAAAATTAATTATTGATGTATAATTTCAGCCTGTTGTAGTTGAGCGCATCGTTGTAGATAGAGTTTTCAAGGTTCTTCAGCAGTTCCTGTTTCCTCTTATTCCGGATGATGTTGCAGATGGCGTCGCGTTGATAGTCGACAGGCGCCTTGTCGCCGACAGCTGCGGTATGGTTCAGCTGCACGAAGCAGGCGTAGCCGCCGGCGCGGGTTTGTATGTATCCTTTCGCCCATTCGTTTTCAATTTGTCCGGCAGTGAGCGGCAGTTCGTTTGCCAGCATTTCGGCGTCTACCCACTGTCCGTTGAAATCGGTATATTTTTCGGCCACGGCAGCGCAGATCTGTTTCAATGTTTCACGGTCTTCCAAAAGGGGCGAACGGTAGATTTGCTCTATTTGCTTCACCTGTGGAGCATCATCCGCAATTTTTATGAAAATAACCTGTGCCACCGGTTTGGTTAAAATAAAATCGAGCGGGGAAGCATTGTAGAATTCCTCTATTTCCCGGTTGCCGACAACCGTGTCGAGGCGCTGTTCCATATACAGTTTTTCGTAGCGGTAAATTAACAGCGACAGCCGGTAGTCTTCCAGTTCCATGGAAACATCTTTCTGCTCCTTGCTCAGGTACTGCTCCGCCATTTGGGCAATCAGCTGTTTCCGCACCCAGTTGGACACGTAGGCCTGCAACATTTGCAGGCTGTCTTCGGGCGACAGTCCGACGGGGAAAATAAAATCCACATCCGACTTGAACAGTACTTTTCCGTTTACTTCGGCTATTTTTTCGCCTGTTTTGTTCGGCGACAGGTGATGGCATGAAACGGCCAGCAGGCAGCAGGCGGTTGCCAGCAGGCAGCGGACGGCGGACGGCGGCACGCCGTGCGCCATGCCGGCAGCCCGGCGAAACAGTCTTTGTTTTCCGGCGGTACGGGTATTTTTGGTCTTGTCCATTTGCGTTGTGCTCTTATTTGAAAATGCCTGCCGTTTGCCTGTGCATGGCTTCTGCTGCCGTTTAGCGGCTGTAGTTCGGCGCCTCGCGCGTGATGGTCACATCGTGGGGATGGCTTTCGATGACGCCGGCGGCGGTAACGCGGATAAATTCCGCCTGTTTTAATTCCGCAATGTCTTTTGCGCCGCAATAGCCCATGCCGGCGCGCAGCCCGCCGATGAGCTGGTAAAATACTTCCGACAGCGTTCCCTTATACGGTACCTGCGCTACAATTCCTTCGGGCACCAGTTTTTTCACGTCGTCTTCCATGTCCTGGAAGTAGCGGTCTTTCGATCCGTGCTGCATGGCGTCGAGGGAGCCCATGCCGCGATAGGATTTGAATTTCCGCCCGTTCAGGATGATGGTGTCGCCCGGCGATTCTTCCACGCCGGCAAACAGCGACCCCGCCATAATCGTATCGGCGCCGGCGGCGAGGGCTTTTACAATGTCGCCGGAATAACGGATGCCGCCGTCGGCAATCAGCGGCACACGGCTGCCTTTGAGCGCCTGTGCCACGTTGTAGATGGCCGACAGCTGCGGTACGCCGACGCCCGCCACCACGCGGGTGGTACAGATGGAACCCGGCCCAATGCCCACTTTCACCGCATCGGCGCCGGCGGCCACGAGGGCTTTGGCGGCGGCTCCGGTAGCGATATTTCCGATAATCACCTGCAAGCCGGGAAACTGTTTTTTCACTTCCTGCAGCATCCGGATAACATGCACGGAGTGCCCGTGCGCCGTGTCAATCACCACCGCGTCCACGTCCACGCCGACCAGCGCCGCGACCTGTGCAAGGGTATGCGTGTTTACGCCCACGCCGGCAGCCACGCGCAAGCGTCCCTTGGCGTCTTTGCTGGCCGTGGGATTATCCTTGATTTTGGTAATATCTTTGAATGTCAGCAACCCGATAAGCTTTCCACGGTCATCCACCACCGGCAATTTCTCTATCTTGTATTTCCGCAGCAGCTCGGTAGCTTCCTGCAGGTCGCTTCCATGCTTTGTTACCACGAGGTTTTCGGAGGTCATTACTTCGCTGATCGGCGTTTTCATGTTTTCCTGGAATCGCAAATCGCGGTTGGTGACAATGCCGGTAAGGAAATTGTTTTCATCCACCACCGGAATGCCGCCGATGCGGTGTTCCGTCATGAGCGCCAGCACATCGCCGACCGTAGCATCGTTGTGAATGGTGACCGGGTCGTATATCATGCCGTTTTCGGCGCGTTTCACCTTGCGCACCTGCTCCACCTGCTGCTCGACGCTCATATTTTTATGGATGACGCCGATGCCGCCTTCCCGGGCAATGGCAATGGCAAGCGCAGCCTCGGTCACGGTGTCCATTGCCGCCGACACAATCGGCGTGTCCAGCATAATGTCGCGCGTAAAAGCCGTTCTTACCCTTACTTCGCGCGGCAATACCGCCGACTGCGCAGGCACCAGCAGCACATCGTCGAAAGTCAGCCCTTCGGATGGAATACGTTCAAATAAAGAAACCATGGGTCTATGCTTAAAAATAATTGCCAAAGGTACAAATTTTTT
>JAIRYH010000013.1 GCA_031267855.1 Prevotellaceae bacterium | reverse complement strand
AGGTCGTATCCGCCGGCGGCATTCACGGTGGCCGCCGGCGGGTAGTGGAAGGCATGGGCGCACCAGTTGAATTGCGTTATTTCGGCGCGGATGTTCGTCATTGCCGTTACGCGTGCGCTTCCGCTGCTGCCCGTGGTGTTCAGGATGAAGCCACTGTCGCCGGTAACCGTGGCGGCGGTGCCGCTGCCGCTAACGGTAATGCCCAGGAGCGGTGCGCGCGACCAGCTGCCCGCCGCGGCGTTGTTTTCTATCCTGACGTAGTCGGCAATCACCCAGATCTGGTTGTTGTAGGGCTGCGACGTCCATGTCACGGTAAACGAGATCCGCTTGGAGGGATAATCCGCCGTCATGCCGGAAATGCTTACCTGTGCCGCCAGCCCGCCGATTT
This sequence comes from Prevotellaceae bacterium, assembly GCA_031267855.1. The sequence continues at coordinate 7,586 of JAIRYH010000013.1, read as the reverse complement.
TCCAGACGGTGAGCAGTAAAAGAGAGAGCAACGTCTTTCCGGAAAGGGAAAGGGATGCGATTTGCCTTGATATTGTTTTTTTCATGCATGCGATTTTAAAATCCGTGTTGCTTACAACTTTGTTTTGCCGGCGGCGCATCCTGTGGATGCAGCCGGTTCGTTGTTGCCGGTAAGGTATGCCGGACATGCCGGCAGTTCGGCATTTCCGGCGGCTGCCGGCGACTGCCCGCGGACCGCGGCGCCGCGGACAGGTTCGTTATTCCCGGTATAATACACGGGGGGCTGCGGAGTTGCCCCCGCCGGCAGGGCAGGGGCCGTGTTGCCTGCTGTGGTTGCGCAGCCTGCGCACGCCAGCAAGGCGGATAGAATAAAAACTGTTTTCATGATCATTTTGAATTTTGAAGATTGAATTTTGAAGGTTGACCGGCGGCTTTTCATTTTTAGTTTTTCATTTTTCACGTTCATGGCAAAGGTAAGTAAACATTCGTGGATTTAAGCGGCAAAAAGCCGGTATGCACGATTTTTGGCGGACAAATGAACAGTTGAAAGTTGAGAGTTGGCTGACGCCATGACGCAACTTTTAGTTCTTCACTTTTCACTTTTCACTTTCAACTTTTATTTGCTATTTTTGAATAATTACGCTAAATTTGCACCGGATTTATGTTAAACTTTTAAAAATTTATTTATAATGAAAAATCTATTCTTATTATTTACCCTTTTACTGGCTGCCTCCGCCGGATTTTCGCAGCCGGTGCTCACCTACAGCACCCACGGGCTGAAAGCCGGGGAACATAATTCGATGCGGCAGGTGCAATACGTTGAACCGGGCGCTGCCGGCGCCATGCAAATATGGGACTACTCCCATCTCTCGCCCCTGAATGAAGGGAAAACGGAAACGGTGGAACAGGCAGAAAACAATGCGGTGAAAGTGACCGCTGCCGACGGCGGCGTATTCATTTATGCCTGCGATGAAGACGCCAATGTCTATGAAAGCTATGCGGGACCCGGCCGCATCACGCGCTTCGAACAGCCGATTGTTAAGATCCGCTACCCCTTTGCCTACGGCGCCATGCTTACCGGCTCGTTCAGCGCCCGCTGCTTCTACGGTGAAAACCACGAAATGGGCGGCAACATGGCAGGCAACTACTCCTCGGAAGCCGATGCCTACGGTGTACTGCTGTTGCCGGACAATGTAAAACTGTACAATGTCCTCCGCGTGAAAACAAAGGAAAGCTATGTCGAAGAACTTTGCAGCAATACACAGGTCGAACTGGTAAAGTACCTCTGGTACGCGCCGGAATACCGCTACCCGGTGTTTGTTACCTGGAACATTACCTATACGCCTGAAAACGGGACGCCGGCAACGGTCAATGAATCGTTCTGCACCACGGCCACGCCCACAGGCACGCCGGCAATGGAATCGCCCGGCATTACCCTCACCGCCGACGACATCACCGAATCCCAAATCGCCGGCACCATCGTTGCGCCGGAAGTTACGTATTCCATCTTCCCGAATCCCTACAACTCCTATTTCCATCTGACCTATACGCTGGAAAGGGAAACGCTGGTGGACATCGCGCTGTTCTCCACATCGGGACAATACATTAAACACCTGGTGAAAAGCACCCGGCAAAGCGGACCGCAACACATTACCTACAATCCCCATTCGTCGGACCTGGCCGGATTCTACGTCCTCCGCATGACCTTCGACGACAAGGTATATGTCCAGCCGCTGGTAAAAGAATAAATTTAAAAGACCAAAGATGTAAAAATTGCTTCGCCTTCCGGCGGAGCAATTTTTTATGAAACAATGGATTTGGAATGGTACATATATGCGATTGTGCTGGCGTCGGGCGTCATCTGCGGCATCATCAACACCCTGGCGGGCGGCGGTTCGCTCATCACCCTGCCGGTGCTGATGACGGTAATCTCCGGCGACAACGCCGCCGCCGAAGCCAATGTAACCAACCGGCTGGGCTTTCTGCTGCAAAGCATCGTGGCTTCCGCCCGCTTCAAAAAGAAGAAGACATTTGAATGGTCGTGGGGGATACGCCCGGCTGTCCCACTGGTGCTCGGCACGCTCATCGGCGCATGGATCGCCGTGCACGTGCAGAACGACGTCATCCGGCAGGCGACCGGCGTGGTGCTGGTGTTCATGCTGCCGGTGATTTTCCTGCAACCCGAAAAATGGCTGAAAAGCAAAGTGACCACCCTGCCGAAAACAAAGTGGTGGCTCTATCCGGTCTATTTTGCACTCGGCATTTATGCCGGATTCCTGCAAGCCGGCATCGGCTATTTCCTGCTGATTTTACTGGTGCTGGGCACCGGCTACGACTTGCTCACCGCCAATTCCCTCAAGGTATTTGTCGTGCTCTTTACAACCATGGCGTCGCTGGTCATTTTCTTCATTTATGCCGATAAGGTAAAAATACACTACGACGTCGGCATCCTGCAAGCCGCCGGACAGGCTGTCGGCGCATGGCTCGGCGTGAAATTCGCCACCACCTGGAAACCGCAAATCATCCGCTGGCTGCTGATTATTTTAATCGTGGCGTTTGCGGTGAAGCTGCTGGTGTTCTGATACGGGGTTTTCTCATTTTGGACGGTATTATAAATTATTTTTGTACTTTTGCCAATAAATAATGAGAATTTTTCTCGCAAAATGCATCTATTATGCTTTTAGAATTTACGGTAGGAAATTATTTATCGTTTAAAGATAAACAGACATTGAGCCTTGAAGCTACGGCTATCAAGGACTTTCCCGGCAATGTGATTACAGCCGGAGAATAGAGATTGTTGCGCAGTGTGGTAATTTACGGCGCCAATTCAAGCGGCAAGAGCAACCTGTTAAAAGCGTTGAGCGCCATGACCGGCATTATAATAAATTCGGCAAAACTCAATTCAACCGATAAAATCAATGTTACGCCCTTCCTGCTGAATACGGAAACGGAAAAGCAACCATCCTATTTTGAAATTATATTTTTGACGGAAGATATTCGTTATCGCTACGGATTTGAAGTCAGCAGCGAGAAAGTGTACTACGAATGGCTCTATAAAAAGGGAGTAAAAGGGAAAGAACAGTTATTATTTGTCCGGAAAGGAAATAAAATTGAACTGGGAAAAACCTTTGAAGAAGGGAAAAACCTTGAAGACAAGACAAGGGATAATGCTTTGTTTTTGGCTATTTGCGACCAATTCAATGGGAAAAAAAGCCATGTAGTCATGCATAGTATTAACGCTATATTGAATATCTCAGAAAATGATATTAATGATAGCCGGGAGTTAACAAAAGTCTTCTTGAGAAACGATCCTACTATTATGAATTTGGATAAATTTATAGCGACATTGGATTTAGGTTTCGATCGAATTGCATTATCCGAAAATAAGGAAGACATAATGACTTATCATCCTAAATATAACACGGCAAAAGAGCGAATTGATGAGGTAGCATTTAGCTCATTGGAATGTGAATCGTCGGGGACAAATAAAGTACTTGATTTAGCAATTCCTATTCTTTTGGGATTAAATACGAAAGTTGTTTTTCCTATTGACGAGCTGGATGCGAGGCTGCACCCGTTGCTGACGAAACAAATCGTAAAAATGTTCAATGACCCCGATACCAACACGGGAAACGGGCAATTGATTTTTGCGACGCACGATACGAATTTGTTAAGTTATGCCGGTTTGCGCCGCGACCAAATTTATTTCACCGAAAAAAATAAATACGAAGAAACCAGTTTATATTCGTTAGCCGAATTTCGCGAGCCGGACGGAACAAAAGTGCGGAATGACCGGAATTATGAAAAAGATTACATTGACGGACGCTATGGCGCTATTCCCTTCATCGGTGATTTTTCCAAACTGATGACCAATGGCACAGGTAACTAAATTAGAGAAACGCTTTGCACGAAAGGAGCAAAAGCGGAAAATAAATTTTCGCGAAAAACGTGTTTATTTCCTTATTGTATGCGAGGGGACGAAAACGGAGCCGCAATATTTTGCGTCGTTCGAAACGAATTTTCCGCCCTACACGCTGGATATTGAAACCGTCGGCACGGGAAAAAACACGCTGGGCGTGGTAGAAGCCGCCATACAAAAGAGAAATTCTTCAAGCAAAAAATATGACAGCGTTTGGGCGGTCTTTGACCGGGATAGCTTTTTGGAACAAAATTTCAATAACGCTATCAAAAAGGCGGCAGCTAACGGCATCAAATGCGCATGGTCGAACGAAGCCTTTGAGTTGTGGTATATTTTGCATTTTAAATATATGGATACGGGCATTTCCCGCAAAGACTACCGCCGGCATATCACATCGCAGTTCAAGAAAGAACTGCCTGCATTCAAGTACAAAAAAAATGATCCGGAAATGTATGCGCTGCTGGCGAAACACGGTAATCAGAAACAAGCCGTAGCATGGGCGAAGAGGCTGGAAAAGCAATATACCGGAAATGATTTTGCAAAACATAATCCCCGTACGCGCGTGTATGCGCTCGTGGAAGAATTAAACAATCCGCAGAATGTACCGACAGGAAAAAATATGTAGCATGCATTAAACGGCGTCCCGCTCAAAAAAAAATTTGCAGATAAAAAAAATGTTGCTACATTTGCAGCATGTTTAAAGTTCTTTGATATAAAAATTCTACCGTCCGAAATCCGCTAAATTTCGATATCATGAAAGAATATTATTCACAAGTAAAACGTGGATTTGATTTGTTTTCATGATGGGTCTTAGCGGAACCTCAGGCGGTAATGAGTTTAAATTCACGTTTTATTTTTATTACCTGTAAAGCTGATAAAAAATGAAGCTTATCATAAAGACGAAAAAAGTTTTTGTGATAATTGGCAGCGAATAAAAATCGTAGCGAGGGGTTGTTTTATGGAAGAAAGTTTGTGTTTGTAAACAACCCCAAAGCTGCAATTTAATTACGAATTAAAAATTACGAATTACGAATTGGCTGACGCCATTAAACAGGAAACATTAAACTTTAAATAAAAAAAGATGAAAAAGATTTTCTTTCTTTTCGCAATGCTTTCGGGTGTTGCAGCAAGCGCACAATCAACAGTGCAAATTACACCGGTCAGCGCCACGTATACCGCTACATCCACCATTCAGTTCAAAGTGAGCTGGACAAACCAGACGACGGCAAACCACCGCAACAAAGTCTGGATATTTGTAGATTTCCAGCCGGTTATTTCCCCCACGCAAAAAGGGAACTGGCAGCCTGCCACCATTACCGGAACGGTGCAAAAAACAGCCGGAACAGTGAGCGGACAAAGCAGTCGCGGCTTTTTTCTGGAAGGAACAGCGACCAACTTTTCTTCTACGATTACCGTACAGTTAAGCAATACCGGCAAATTCAACTGGTGCGCCTACGGCAGCGACTTTCCGCCAAATGCAACGATAGCAAATGGAACTTATACACTGAAAGGTTCGCCGCCATTCAAAATTACATACAATAGCGGCAGCTATATTGAAACCGATAATAAAAGTTTCACGCTTGGTTGCATTGCCTCCTTTACCGATGCTACCGGATGTCCCGGTATAATAAATTATCCTGCTTTTTCTGCTGGTGCGCTGGGCAATGGCAGTTGGGGCAGGATGGGTGAATTTTTGAATATCGGAGGAACGCCATTGACCATTGTCAATGCAGCGGGAGCAAATGGCGGAAGTGGAAAATTAACCTACAAATGGTTCAAGAATAATGCGGAAATTAGCGGCGCTACTGCCGTTACCTATCTTCCGCCAAAAGCGGACGCCACAGTGGCCGGCACTTTCAACTACGTGCGTAAAGCCTACGACGGTATGTGCAACACCGCAGGAACAACCGCTTCCGGCACATGGACAAATGTAGTGGGCGGACCGGCAAGCACGGTTACAGGCTGCAACATTTATGTGGCAATGTATAACTTTACGCTGAACATGAATTGGGCTGATGCAAATGCAGGATGCAACGCCCTTGGAAGCGGGTGGCGGTTGCCCGCTATGAACGAAACCGCATCATGTTTCTGCAGCTATCGGGACGCATTAAATTTAACACCATATCCACTACAATATCCTAATGTCTACGCTTATTGGATATCCACAACAGTTAATAATATAAACAATACCGGAGCTTCCAATAGCTGCCCCGGACAGAATACTTACGGCATGTTTCACACGTCAGATTACAGCAATCCGGATTGGAGTGGCGCACAATGTTCGTCCGGTAATTGGACTTGGTGTCCAACTGTTTCAACCGTACATGTAAGGTGTGTAAAAAGTAAATAATAGAATGTTACGCGCATAATTTTTGAGTGTTTTCTGAAACCGGAAGACCGCAGTAGCTACACATTGCAGATAAAAAATGTTGCCGTATTATTTTATCCTGCTGTCCCTGTCCTGCAACGTCCGTTTTGTTTCCTGCCACAAAACCATTACCTTTGTGAAAAAAAAATTATACTATGAAAAAAATTTCGTTTTTATTCCTTATCCTGCTGTGCGCATCGTTCTCGTGTAAGAACCGCACGGCGCAACCACAGGAAGACGCCTCGCGCGGCTACATTGTGCAGGTGGGCGAAGAAGCGCCCGACTTCACCATTCAGTATCCGGACGGCAGCGCGGAACTGCTGAGCAGTTATCGCGGCAAAGTGGTGATGCTGCAGTTTACCGCCAGCTGGTGCGGCGTGTGCCGCAGGGAAATGCCTTACATCGAGCGCGACATCTGGCAGAAGCATAAGGATAATCTGGACTTCACGCTCATTGCCGTTGATTACAAAGAACCGGCAGATACGGCGCAAAAATTTGCCGAGTCCATCAAAATTACCTACCCGCTGACGCTGGACGAAAGCGGCGAAAAATTCCACCTCTATGCCGCACAGGACGCCGGCGTAACGCGGAATGTCATCATCGACCGCGACGGCAAAATCGCGTTCCTCACGCGCCTCTACGACCCGGAAGAATTTACGGAAATGGTGCGCGTCATTGACGAACTGCTCATGACGCCGGCAGAATGAAAATAGCTGCCAAACCCCTGCTGCAACTCACCGACGAGCCACTGCTCACGGGGCGCGTGGGGTTGCTGTGCAACCAGACTTCCTGGGACTTTGCGGAAGGCTGTTACCTGTTTGAACAGCTGCACCGGTGCGGCAGGCTGCACCGCCTGTTCATGCCTGAGCACGGGCTTTTCGCCGAATTGCAGGACCAGGAGGCGCTCCAGTCGGGCGCTTTTTACCGCTGCCTGCACCTGGACGGCGTCGATTTTGTTTCGCTCTACGGCCACAGCGAAGCGTCGCTGTCGGCGCCGGTCAACAAACTGGACGATCTCGACGCCATTGTCATAGACCTGCAGGATGTCGGCTGCCGCTACTATACCTTTATTTCCACCGTTGACAAACTGTTCCATTCACTGGCGGAACACCGTTTAAAGCCGGCAGTGTATGTCATCGACCGTCCGAATCCCGCGGGCAGGCAGGTGGAAGGCATTCCGATAACCGGGGAATATGCTTCGTTCATCGGCGTGGAGGGGTTGCCGCACAGGCACGGTCTGACCTTCGGCGAGCTGTGCGGTTTCCTGCACACCCGACAGGGTGCGCCGTTTCCGCTGACC
>JAIRYH010000009.1 GCA_031267855.1 Prevotellaceae bacterium | reverse complement strand
GCGACAGGGCTTCGAAGCCCCGCGGGAGGGATTCCGCTCATACGGGAAAGTGCCCCGTAGCCATGCGGGAAGGTTTCCCCTACTAGGGGAAAGTGCTTCGTAGCCCTGCGGGAGGGTTTCCCCTAATAGGGGAAAGTGCTTCGTAGCCCTGCGGGAGGGTTTCCACTAATAGGGGAAAGGGCTTCGTAGCCCTGCGGGAGGGTTTCATCAAGGTGTGGAAAGGGTTCTGTAAGCCTGCGGGAGGGTTCCAACACGTGTCGGAAGCATGCCCGAAGGCCGGCCATGAAAGCGGACACAGGGGTAAAATGCGCTCGGATAGTGCGACACGCAACGGGCGACCGGCGACCGGAAGCCGGCGCAAATCGCGTGTCGCAAGTCGCGTGTCGCGTGTCGCGTGTCGCAAATCGCAGGTCGCAGGTCGCTGTTGTATAAACCGGCTGCTGCATGCCCCGGGAAGGAGCCCGGTGATTGCTCGCGGCAGAACATCGTGCAGCGCATCGCAGCCATGCGCTAACCGCATCAGCGCATCCGTTTTTCGAATGCCGTTATTTTTTCGCGCCATGCGGCAGGCATCGGGAAGGACTTGCCGGTGTCCATGTCATAAGTGGAAAGGACGCTGCAGCCTTCCACGCGCACCGAACCGTCGGCGGCGACAATGTACTGCTTCATTTTCACGCTCCGGTTGCCCACTTCCGTTACCGAAGTGCGGACTTCCACCGTGTCGTACAAAAAAGTGGGCTGCAGGTAATCCGCCCCGGTATGCACGAGCACCAGCGTTTTCCCGGCGCCCCACTGCAGCGTTCGCCCGAATGCTTCTTTGAAATAATTTAGCCTGCCGACGTCAAAATAGTCGTTGTACACGGCATTGTTGACGTGTCCCACGCCGTCAATGTCACTGAAACGAATTTGTACGGGAATCGAATACATATTAATTAAGAATTAAGAATTAGGAATTAGGAATTAGGAATTGGCTGACGCGGCTGTGCGCTTGTCGCAACTTTCAACTTTCAACTTTCAACTTTCAACTCATTTCCTGATTACTTCCACTTCGGCGTGCCGTCCGATTTTGATGAGGGAAGAAGGCTTGCGGGTGGGTGCGCCTTCGTATTCCGGCGGGACGATAAAGTCGCAGCCGTTTTTTATTTCTTCGGAAATCTGTGCAAAGGCGGCAGGCGCCGGCTGTCCCGACAGGTTGGCGGAGGTGGACACCAGCGGCAGGCGGAACCGCTGCAGCAATTTTTGGCAAAAGTCATGCCGCACAATCCGCATGGCGACGGTTCCGTCGGCTGCCGCCACGTTCGCCGCCAGCCCGCCGGCCTGCGGGTAAATCAACGTGAGCGGCATGCCGGCAATGTCGGTTAGCCGGCGGGCGATGTCGGGAATGTGCGGCACGTAGCGGCTTATCATGTCCATGCCGGAAACCAGCAGGATAAGGCTTTTGCCGCCGGTGCGCCGTTTCAGGGCACAGAGTTTTTCTACGGCTTTTTCGCTGGTTGCATCGCAGCCGACGCCCCACAGCGTATCGGTCGGGTAAAGCAGCAGCCCGCCGTGACGCAGGGTTTGCAGTGACTGTTGGAAAACGTCTGTCATGGCGCCAGTTCTTTATATACGTTCCAAATGTTTTTGGCAATGCTTTCTTCGCGGAACTGCGCGGCGTGTTCCAGTCCGGCGGCAATCATTTTCCGGCGCAATGCCCCGTCGGTCAGCACGCGGCTGATGGCGCCGGCGAGTTCCTGTTCGTCGGTGGGAGCAACGTACAGTTGCCCGGGGCCGCCGGCTTCGGGCAGGCTTGCAATGTTCGACGCCACTACGGGTATTTTGGAGTTGAGGGCTTCCAGCAGCGGGATGCCAAAGCCTTCAAACAGCGAAGGCAAACAAAATAGCTGTGCCTGCTGGTAAATGCCGGGCAGGTGGTTCAGCGCCACTTCGCTTAAAAACCGTATCCGGCGGTCCAGTTTCCGGGCGGCAATTTCGTTTTTTACCGTTTGCGCATAAGGCGTTTCGCGTCCCACGACCACCAGGTGCACGTCTTCGGGCAGCAGCGACATGGCTTTTATCAGCGTGATTAAGTTTTTCCGCATTTCGACGGTGCCCACGTAGAGCACATATTTTTCGGGCAAGCCATACAGGGCGCGAATATTCTGTTTTTCGGAAGCGGTGGCTTCCCCGTAAAACAGGGCATTGCAGCCTTGATACACCAGCCGGATTTTCTTCCCGTCGATGCCGAAGAATTCCATGATATCCTGTTTGGTCTGCTCGCTGATGGCAATGACCAGGTCGGCGTTTTCGCATGCCAGCCGGTGCTTCCGCACGTACAGCCACCGGTCGACGGGCTTGTAGTACGCGGGGTAGCGCAGGAATATCAGGTCGTGAACCGTTACAACCGTGTACACTTTTTTGCTTAAGCCGATCGGCAATTCGCCGGTCAGGCCGTGGAACAGGTCGATTTTTTCAAAGCCTATGTCGCTTGCCACGCCCAGCGAGCGCCATGCCGCCGGCAGCCGCTTTAAGAAGCCTTCCGGCCCGCGCACCGTAATGTTCGGGCGGTGGGCAAAAGACAGCAGCGGGTGTTTTTTGTAGAAGGGCGTATACAGAAAATACCGGTTGTCGGGATAAAAGTCCGCTAAAATGGAAATCACCGAGCGGCTGTAATTGCCGAGTCCCGTGAAATTCTTGAAGGCGCGTTTTGCATCAAATCCTATATTCATAACAATTTTGAATTTTGAATTTTGAATAAAATTATTTCTGTATATGTTTGCGGGCAGTAACCATAATTTTCACAAGTTCCTCATTCTCGATATAGAGGTTATGTAACAAAGCGGGCTTAACAATTTCCGTTTCCTGTAATAATTCTATCCAGAACGATGTTTCATCTGCTTCCTCGATAACGATACTTAACTTACTATAAAATTCGGCGGAAGACCTTGCGCGGCACGCCGCCCTGTAATTCGCGCCAACCGACGTTCCCGACCGCAAAAGTTGTTTTCCTATCACCTGTGCTTCTCCCGATAGCGGCAAGGATTGATACAGCTTAACAATCCGCAAGGCAAACTGTTTTGTCCGGCGCTTCATATCTGTGATAAATTCTACAGTTGGATTCATAGGGTATTTGTTTTTTATTCAAAATTCAACCTTCAAAATTCAAAATTGCTACCGCCGGGTAGTGGTCGGAGCACTGTATTTTGGGGATATAAAACCGTGTGGCGGAGAAATGACTGTCGCTAAAGATATAGTCGATGCGGAATGCCGGCAGCACGCTGCGGAACGACGACGGGATGCCGGAACCGGCGTCGATGAAAGCGTCGCGCCGGTTGCCTTTCATTTTCCGGTAGGTGTAAGACATGGGCAGGTCGTTGAAATCGCCGCACACGAGCACCGGATGCGGCGAGGCGGCAATGTGCGCCGCTACCGTATCCACCTGTGCGGCGCGTTTCCTGAAGGCGTCGCGCAGGCGGGTGCTCACCAGTTTTATTTCGTCGTTGCGGCTCCCGTCTTCCTTCAGCCGCGAAAAACTCATGGCGAGGTTGAGCCGCGTTGATTCCAGGTGATTGTTGTACACGCGGACGGTTTGTCCGTTGATGGAAATATCCGTGTATATGCATACGTTTCCGGAGTTGGGAAAGACAATAACGTCTTTCCGCTGCATCGGGTGGCGGCTCAGTGTAACGGTTGCAAACCATGCCCCGCCGAACAGCCGGCGCGTCCGGAAATGAATATGGGGATAGCGGGGGAAAAGGCGCTTCAGCTGTGCGGTATCAAACACCGCCGCTTCCTGCAGGCACACCACATCGGGCGCTTCCGCTTCGATGAACGCCGCAATGTCCGGCAGCGTCTGCAGTGTACGGGTACGGGTGTCGATGCCGAACAGGTGCACGTTGTAGGTAATGATTTTTATCTCGTCCTGCCGTAACGGCGCCGCAGCCTCGTCGCCGCCGCTGCGCCACTGGATATATGCCGGAAGGAAAAAGAATGCCGGAAGGAGGACGGCGACATGTATCCGGAAAATTTTGCGCCTTGCCGCCAGCCAGAAGCCGGCAAGGAGAAGGTTGGCCGCAACCAGCTGCGGAAACAGCAATCCGAAGAAAGCAAACAGCCATACGCCGGCAGGGCTTACGCAGCGCGACAGGTACGACAGCGCCAGGCCTGCTGCCGCCAGCAGGCCAACCGCCGTCAGCGCTCCTCCCAAAATATGTCGAACTGCTTTCATGCTCCCTTTTTCAGTTGAAAGTTGAAAGTTGAAAGTTGAAAGTTACGACAAGCGCACAATGGCGTTAGCCAACTCTTAGTTCTTAGTTCTTAGTTCTTAGTTCTTCACTTTCAACTTTCAACTTTCAACTCTCAACTTTCAACTCCGTTAATAGTACATTTTCCCTTTCCGCTGCCAGTATTTTATCATGATAAACCCGAACAGCATGCCGCCGATATGGGCAAAGTGCGCAATGTTGCCGCCGGAGTTAGCCAGTCCCAGTATCAGCTCTATCGCCCCGTATCCGACGACCACCCACTTTGCCTTCAGCGCCACCGGCGGGAAAATGAAGCGCAGCACCGTATTCGGATACAGCATGCCGAATCCCAGCAGCACGCCGTATACCGCGCCCGACGCGCCGACCATCGGGGTATGCATCGTAGCATACCACTTCTGCATGGCGGGCGACACGTTCACCAGGATACGTCCTTCCTGCATCAGGTCTTTCATCTGCGCCAGCGTGGCGGCGTCTATCTGCGTTTCGGCATACAGCACCTGTATCCACAGCACCAGCGCGTAGAACAGCGCCGCCCCGATGCCGGTAACCAGGTAAAAAGTCAGAAACTTCTTCCCGCCCCACTGGTATTCCAGGGCATTGCCGAACAGCCACAGCGCATACATGTTGAAAAGCAGGTGCCCGAAGCCGCCGTGCATGAACATGTGCGTCAGCAGCTGGTAGGGCTTGAACAGCGGCGAGCCGGGATAGTACAGCGCAAAATGTCCGTACATGAAATCGCCCGAAAAAGTAGCGACAAGCAGCATCGCCGCATTAATAAAAATAAGGTTCCGCACGATCGGCGACATATTTCTAAACATAACTTAAAGATTGCATGATTTAATGATTTAATGACTGCGGCCGGCGCACCGCCGTTCTCAGTTCTTAGTTCTTAGTTCTTAGTTCTTAGTTCTTAGTTCTTAGTTCTTAGTTCTTAGTTCTCAGTTCTCAGTTCTCAGTTCAACTTCAGCACGGCAAGGAACGCCTGCTGCGGCACTTCCACGTTGCCGACCTGGCGCATGCGCTTCTTCCCTTTCTTTTGTTTTTCCAGCAGTTTCCGTTTCCGCGTGATGTCGCCGCCATAGCATTTTGCCGTTACATCCTTGCGCAGGGCTTTGATGGTTTCGCGGGCAATGATTTTCGCGCCGATAGCCGCCTGCACCGCAATGTCGAACTGCTGGCGCGGAATCAGCTCTTTCAGCTTTTCGCACATCCGGCGGCCGAAATCATAGGCATTGCTGCGGTGGATGAGGCACGAGAGCGCATCGACCTGTTCGCCGTTGAGCAGGATGTCGAGCTTGACCAGGTCGGCCTGCCCGTAGCCGGTGGTATGGTAGTCGAACGAAGCATAGCCGCGCGAAATGCTCTTCAGCCTGTCATAAAAGTCAAACACGATTTCCGCCAGCGGCATGTCATACGTCAGCTCGACCCGCTCGCTGGTCAGGTAATGCTGTCCCCTGAGCGTGCCGCGCTTGTCGAGGCACAGCTTCATGATGGCGCCGTAGTAGTCCGCCCTGGAAATGATCTGGGCGCGGATATACGGCTCGTCAATGCGGTCTATCAGCGTGGGGGCGGGCAGTCCCGACGGGTTGTGCACGTGCAGCGCCTCGCCCTGCGTGGTGTGCACGATATACGACACGTTGGGCACCGTGGTGATCACGTCCATGTCAAACTCGCGGTACAGCCGTTCCTGGATGATTTCCATGTGCAGCAGCCCCAGGAAGCCGCACCGGAAGCCGAAACCCAGCGCCAGCGACGATTCCGGCTCAAACGTGAGCGAGGCGTCGTTCAGCTGCAGCTTTTCGATGGAAGCGCGCAGGTCTTCGTATTCGTCGGCCTCCACCGGATAAAGCCCGGCAAACACCATCGGCTTGACTTCCTCGAAACCCGCAATGGCTTCCCGGCAGGGCGTGTCCACATGCGTGACGGTATCGCCCACTTTCACTTCCGACGCCGTTTTGATGCCGGAAATAATATATCCCACATCGCCCGTGCGGATTTCGCTGCGCGGACACATTTTCAATTGCAGGATGCCCACCTCGTCGGCTTCGTATTCCTTGCCGGTGTTGAAAAATTTCACCCTGTCGCCCTTGCGGATCACGCCGTTCTGCACTTTGAAATAGGCAATAATGCCGCGAAAGGAATTGAATACCGAATCGAAAATCAGCGCCTGCAGGGGCGCCGTTTCGCTGCCCGCCGGCGCCGGCACGCGCTGCACGATGGCCTGCAGGATGTCGTCTACGCCGGCGCCGGTCTTTGCGCTGGCGGTAAGCACGTCGCCGGGCAGGCAGCCGGTCAGCTCCACAATCTGGTCGCGCACTTCTTCCACCATCGCCGCCTCCATGTCTATTTTATTGATGACGGGAATGATTTCCAGATCGTGGTTCAGCGCCAGGTAGAGGTTCGAGATCGTCTGCGCCTGGATGCCCTGCGTGGCGTCGACCACCAGCAGCGCGCCCTCGCACGAGGCAATGGCGCGCGACACTTCGTACGAAAAGTCAACGTGACCCGGCGTGTCGATAAGGTTAAGCACGCAGTCCTCGCCGCCGTGCCGGTAACGCATTTGAATGGCATGGCTTTTTATCGTGATGCCCTTTTCCTTTTCCAGATCCATCGAGTCGAGCACCTGCGCCGCCATTTCGCGCTCCGTAAGCGTATGGGTTGCTTCGAGCAGGCGGTCGGCAAGCGTACTTTTACCATGGTCTATATGTGCGATGATACAAAAGTTCCGGATGTTTTTCATGGCTGCAAAGGTAAGAAAAGATTTACAGATTTACGGATTTACGGATTTGGCTGGCGCCACGTTCAATTTTGCATTTTGAAGGGTGAATGGTGAATGGCGGCAAGCGCACAATGGCGGGCGGCGGTCCGGCTGTTTTTGCGCTTAAAGAATAAAATTGTACATTTGCACAAAACAAAATGCCATGACACAGGTACAAAATAAAATGACAAATCTGCAATTCGAAATTGTTAAAATGTTTAACTACGAGTTAAACAACAACGAAC
>JAIRYH010000065.1 GCA_031267855.1 Prevotellaceae bacterium | reverse complement strand
CAGGGTAAGCAGGGCTTCGGCTGTTTGTGCGTGCATGTTCCGGATATTCAAAATAGCGGTCAGGGAAATGAAGCTGTTGTAGTCAATCCATGTATCCGGACGGTTGATATTGCCCCAGCGGTACACGGTTTTCAGGCGGTCATACGCCGTCATGACGTCCGGCTTATTCACCAGGGAAGCATTGCGGAAAGGCGTTAGCCTGTGTGCAAAGCCATCGTACTGCAGGTAGTCGCGCAGGCCCAGGTTGATGTCGCCGCCCATCGAAACGAAATATACCGGGCGTTCCCAGTCGTTATTTGCCAGTATGTCGAGGAGCACCATTTCGGCTTTTGTAACGCCGCTTTTCGGCGAGCCGTCTACCGTTTTCGGGATCGTAATCGTGATGGCGTCGGGAATCCGGTTGAGGTCGTCCATGTGGGCGGTTGTCGCCAGGCTGAATGTATCCATTTCGGGGATTTTTGGATCCCTGAGTTTCACCGTGCCGTTTTTCAGGACATTTTCCTTATTTACCGGAAGCACCAGGTTGCGCGGCGGCGAATATACATTCCCGCTTTCCGTTACTTCCCGCACTTCAACCGGGCGGGTGATTTGCTCGTTTATTCTCACATAGTCGTTTTTTCCGGCGATGTAATTTTCGCGCGCTATTTTAATCGGCAGCGGCGGGGAGTCGTACTGCCGGATGCGCATCTGGTCGATATACCAGTCGGCGCTGAGCAGGCTGGTGTTGACAACGCGCACGTCGGTACGCACGCCTTCCACTTCCTGTATGTACCACAGCGGGAAGGTGTCGTTGTCGCCGACGGTAACGATAATGGCGTTTTTTTCGCACGACATAAAGTAATTATAGGCTACGTCGCGCGCCGTGTAGCGGTTGCTGCGGTTGTGGTCGTCCCAGTTGACGGCGGCCATCTGCACCGGGATGAGGATGCACAGCCCGCCGGCAGCCACAGCGGCAGCCGTCGCCGGGAGTTTCCGCCGGAACAGTTCATACACCGCCAGGACGCCCAGCCCTATCCAGATGGTGAAAGCGTAGAACGAGCCGGCATAGGCATAGTCGCGTTCACGCGGCTGGACCGGCGTTTGATTAAGGTATACCACAATGGCGATGCCGGTAAGCACAAACAGGATGGTGATCACGGAAAAATTCTTTTTGTCCTTTTTCAGCTGGTGGAACAGGCCGGCCAGTCCCAGCAGCAGCGGCAACAGGTAATAGTGGTTGCGTGCCTTGTGGCGGGCTAAATAGGGCGGCATTTCGTCTACGTTGCCCAGCCGCGCCCGGTCGATAAGCGGGACGCCGCATTCCCAGTTGCCGTGGAAACTGCTGCCGTGTCCCTGAATATCATTTTGACGTCCTGCAAAATTCCACATAAAGTAGCGCCAGTACATCCATCCCAGTTGATAGTCGAAAAAATAGGCCAGGTTGTCGCGGAAGGTCGGCAGATATTCAACCGTTCCTTCTGCGTCCGTTGACGGAACGGGCTTGCCGCGTCCGCTCACGTAGGGCTGGTAGTGCGCGATGTGCTCCGGATCGTGGCTGTGCATGCGGGGGAAAAACATGGTATAGCGTTTGTCAAATTCATAGGCCGTGAGGGAGCCCTGTTTTTTTACGTATTTTCCGTTTTGCTTTACGTATTTGTAGTTTTCTTTGACGGCTATTGCCGGCGTGGCAAATGTCGGCCCCGACAGCAGCGGCGCGCTGCCGTACTGTTCGCGGTTCAGGTAGTAGAGCAGCGAATAGGCATTGTCGGGCTGGTTTTCGTTGGTGGGCGTGTTTGCCGACGAGCGGATGACGACCATGGCAAACGACGTGAAGCCGATGACAAAAACCGTGAAGCAAAGCGCTGCGGTGTTCCAGAGATATTTTTTCTTTTGATGGGTGTAATAAATCGCCCATGCCAGCAGGGCAAACAGGGCAAACACGAAGAACACCGCGCCCGAGTTGAACGGCAGCCCGAAACCGTTGACGAATATGCGGTCAACGAAGCCTGCCATGTGCGGCAGCGCGGGGATAAGCCACATCGTGAAGCCCAGCAGCAGCACCGACACTACCAGCGACAGTACAATGCCCCAAAGGGAAACGGGATATTTTTTGAAGTAATATACCAGCACAATCGCCGGAAGCGCCAGTAAATTCAACAGGTGTACGCCGACCGACAGACCCATCAGGTAAATAATGAGTACCAGCCACCGGTTGGCATATTTCCTGCCGGCTTCTTCTTCCCATCGCAAAATCGCCCAGAACACCACTGCCGTGAACAGCGACGAGAGGGCATATACTTCCGCTTCCACTGCGGAGAACCAGAATGTATCGGAGAACGTGTAAGCCAGCGCCCCGACCGCTCCGGCGCAGAGGATGGCGATTGTATTGTTCCGTGACAGGGCGTCTTCCCTGCCGCGTTCCATAATGCGGCGTGCAAGGTGCGTAATCGTCCAGAAGAGGAACAGGATGGTAAATGCGCTTGCCAGGGCGCTCATGGCATTTATCATCAGGGCGGCGTATTCTTTCGCCGCGAACATGCCGAACAGCCTTCCGAGCATTTGAAACAAAGGGTTTCCCGGGGGATGGCCGACTTCCAGCTTGTAGGACGAGGCAATAAATTCGCCGCAGTCCCAAAAGCTCGTGGTCGGCTCAACGGTCAGGAGATACGTCACGGCGGCAACGGCAAAAACGACCCAGCCGGCTAAATTGTTAAGGCGTTTAAAATTATTCATGATAATATTTAAGGTATGGTTGATATTTACAGTTGGCAAAGGTACGGATTTAATTGAAAATTGAAAATTGGCTGTCGCCGTTGTGCGCTTGCCGCAACTTATAACTCATGCGAATCAGTAGTTAAAAACATGCGTCACGCAGCCCTGAAAGGGCGTCATCAACAGCACAGGGCAACGCCCTGTGAACTGTGAATCGGGCAACCCGGTAGCAATGAAGCCCTGAAAGGGCGAAATCAATTACGAAACATAAAATATGAAATATTGGATTACGTCCTTTCAGGGCTTGTTGCGGGTGTGGGTTTCCATTCACAGGGCGTTGGCCCTGTGCTATTGATTAGCGCCCTTTCAGGGCTGCATAACATAATGTTTCTACTACTGATTCGCATAACTCATAACTAAAAAACATTTTATTGGTAATTCAAAACTTCTTTTTACCTTTGCACTGTTTTTAAACATACAAACCTACTCATGACTGTTAAAAACTCCTTGATAAAAACCTTTGAAAACCCTTGCGCCGCAAGGGAAATTCCCGCAGCTTTGTGCTGCGAAGCAGCACAGCACAGCACGCTATAATTATCCCCTCTTAGAAATCCGAAAAGAACAGCCCGCCGCAGGCAGCCCGCCGCAGGCGCGAAATTATTTTTTCACCTGTACGGCGATTTTGCAGGACGGTTGCCTGTGTATAGGCAACTGCCAAAATGTCGTGCAGGGCACTTGCCTAAGCATAGGCAACCGGCAAAACATTTCGCAGGACGGTTGCCTATGCTTAGGCAACTGCCAAAATGTCGTGCGAGGCACTTGCCTATACATAGGCAACCCCCAAAACATTCTGCGGGACGCTTGCCTAAGCATAGGCAACCCCCAAAACAGTTCGCGGGACGCTTGCCTAAGCATAGGCAACCCCCAAAACAGGTCGCGGGACACTTGCCTAAGCATAGGCAACCGCAAAAACAATTTGCAGAAAGGCTGCCCGGATATGGGCAGGCATGTTAAATATAATTAATACCATTATTTATTCATTAAAACCGTTACATTATGAAAAAAGTTATTGTTCGCTTTGATTACCACAACCTGCGCAACGAAGTGCATGTAGAGTTCAACAGCACGCTGGATGCCCTGTTCATCAAGTTTAATCCGGAAACGCTGGGCATCGCGGTGCTCTACGCCGTTTTCAAGGCGCTGCTCACGGAGGAGGTGGTGGCGCTCGACGTCATCCTCCGGAGCAAAATCACGGAAATCATCGACCGGCTCGACCGCGAGCGCGACAGTTACTGGCGCGGTTTTGAAGACCATGTGAAAGCCGACCTCCATCATTTCAACCCCGACAGGCGGGAGTCGGCGCACCAGCTGATGGTCATCCTCGAACACTACGGCGACATCGCCCACAGGAGCCTCGATGCGGAAACCGCCGCCATCGAAGACCTGCACACCGAGCTGCTGAAGCCCGACAACTTCGTGCATGTCGCCGCGCTCGGACTGGGCGAATGGCTGGGCAACCTCGTGCAGACGAGCCGCAACCTCGACGAGCAGATGAAAATGCGCTATGAAGAAGCCGGGAAACGCCCCGACCTCCACATGCGCGGCATCCGCAAACAGCTCGACCGGACAGACCGCGACATCTTCGACCGGATAGAGTCGCTGGTCAACGTCAACGGCGAGGCGGACTACAAGGATTTCCTCCACGAGCTGAACGCTGTGATGACGCGCTACAAAGACCTCCTCGCGCAGGAAGCCGGACGGCGCCGCCACGTGAAGGATTTGGGCGAAGGCGACCACACCGTGATTGAACCCATCGACACGCAGAAATACACCGAGCGTCCCATCACCGTAATCCCCAAAGTGCACTACCGCGAGGAAGGAAAGCCCACCCTCAACCTGTCGCTGGGAAAGGACTTCGACGTTACCTTCAAAAACAATACCGACGTCGGCATGGCGGAAGTTACCGTACACGGCAAGGGCGATTACAAAGGGGAGAAAACAACGACGTTTATGATTGCACGATGAAGAACAAAATTATGAATTGCGGCAAGCGCACAGTGGCGCCAGCCAAATCCATAAAACGGAAGATGAACGTACGCCGGCGCAAAGTATAACAATAAAACAGCCATGAACCTGAAAAGTATATTTTTTTTAATCGCCGGGAATATTACTGCGCTGCAGGCGCAAACTTTCGATACGGCGAGTACGCTAAACAGCAAAAAAATCATTGGCATCGCCATTCCCGCTGCCATGATTGCCTATGGTGCAATATCCAGTGAAAACAATGTGTTCAGGAAACTGGATTACAGTACGCGGGACAAATTGGTTAAAGAGCATCTTTTGTGGAACAACTGCTGGGGCGATTACTTCCAGTTTTCGCCCGCCGCGCTGGCTTTCGGCTTCAAACTGGGGGGAATGGAGAGCAGGCACCGGTTGCCGGACATGCTCGTCCTTTACGCGCTAAGCAATGTGCTGGAAACAGGCATTGTTTTTACAACAAAAAGACTGACAGGAAGGGTAAGACCCGACGACTCCAACCGCCATTCTTTCCCTTCGGGACATACGGCTACGGCATTTGTGGCGGCAACGTTCCTGCATCAGGAATACGGGGATCAATCAATATGGATAAGCATAGGCGGCTACGGAATGGCGACGCTCGTAGGCATGTCTGAGGATTTACAACAACAAACACTGGGTTAGCGACGTGATTGCCGGCGCTGGCGTCGGGATACTCTCCACGAAAATTATTTACCTGCTGTACCCTTCCATTAAAAAGGCGTTTTCCAAAAAGGACGGGAAACGGCAGGCGTTTATTTCCCCAACCTGTAGCAATGGCAGTTTCGGCATCTGTTTTGCCTGTGTTTTTTAAGTAGCGACGTGGCACCCCTGTTCGGACAAGGTGCTACCCTGTTCGGAAAAGGTTCTACCTTGTTTGAACTATCCCCGCAGGTTGAACCTGCGTAAGAGAAGAAAGAAAGACGCTAACAGGTTTTGAA
>JAIRYH010000039.1 GCA_031267855.1 Prevotellaceae bacterium | reverse complement strand
GTATAGCCCGCCAGGGTGAACGTTTGCGCAGTTGTTGACGTTACGGGAATTTCTTTTGTAAACGTTTGGCTGCCGTTTTTCAGCGCCGGGATTTCAATGGTTAACGTCCCGCCCGGCAATGTATGCTTATTCTTCAAACGTATTGTCCCGCCGGAGAAGGAGACGCTTTTCAATTCCGTATCATCCCCGTCAAATGCAAGGGGTATGGTCTCTTCGCCGCTTGGCGCAAAATCCGGCGGAACGGGAATGTTAACCGGCAATCCCACCAGCTCCGCCGGCAGCGGTATCGTTACATCAAATCCCAACTGCTGGTCGGGCAGTTCAAAAATAGCGGTTACCTCCGGCATTTCCACGTTGCCTACGTCAAACACGAGGCAGCCCTGCCCGTCTATAAACCGGAGGTTGTCGCCTTCTATGGCGTCGGAAATGTACAGGGTGTCCGACAGCAGCGGCAGGTGAAACTGCGGGTTCAGGTTGTCGTACGTCAATTTGTCAAAATCGAAGTCGTCCGCATCAAAGCAGGCCACAAGCAATGTGCCGCCCAAAATACCGGCCAGTAAAAATTTGTAAAATGATTTCATCGTTGTTTAATGGTTAATTTATAATACTGATTTTTCAAATATATCGCTGTTTTCCGTTTCCGGCGCTATTTTCCCACCCGCCAGCGGTGCCTGAAACCTGCTTCGCCCGGGAAGATGCCGTGCTGTACCGCACGTACGTCGGATACCACGTAAAATACTTTCGGGTCGAACTGCGTGATAATTTGCAGTGCCCTTTCCGATTTTTTCCGGATGACGACCGTCTGTACGATGTTCACGCCGCCTTCCATTCCTTCGCCCCGGTTGATGGTAGCGCCATAGCCGGCATGGTTTAGTTGCGCGACCAGCTGTTTTCCGTCTTTTTTCGTAAACACGCTAATGAACAGCATGCCGATAGCCAGACGTTCTTCTACGTGCATTCCAATGAAGCTTCCCGCGGCATATCCGCCGGCATACGACACATAGCATATTAAATCGTTTGAGGCTTCAAGAATGCGGCTGATCACCACAATCCAGATAAATACTTCGAGAAAGCCTGCTAACGGCGCCAGGTATTTCTTGCCTTTGGAGATAAAGATAATCCGCAATGTTCCTAATGTTACATCGCAAATACGGGCAAAAAATACTAAGAAAGGCAGGTAGGGATAATTAAAAAGCGTATCCAGCATAGAGTAGGCAATCTTTTAATATAGCGCGATGGCCATTCCAAGTTGCAGCCTGATTCCGTTCATGTTTCGCAGGTAGACCGAACTGAAATTTTCCACAGTCACGTAAAACTGGAAGGTTGATGCCGTGAAATTCATGGCTATGCCCGGATTAAAAGCACCCAAATCGAATATGAAATTATTCCCTGCCGACACCGAGAACCAGTCGCTGATTAAGCGATTATACATAATGGTGATGCCGCTGTTGGAGAAGCCCTGCAAGGCGTCCGTGCGGAATAAAAGACCAAACCGGTCGCCCGGCGAAACGTTGTAGGAAACGGACACGAGCATGCGTCCCGGTAAACGGGTACGAAAAGAAGCGCCGTCATGTTCATCCAATTTTACCTGGTTTTTCAGCGTGTCAACGAATGCTTTCATCATGTCGCCGCCGGAAGTGATGTCGGTAATTCCGGTGAACGAAACCGACTGGTTGTTTTTCACGCCTTCGTGTTCGGTTACATTGCCGCCCCAGCGTATAAATCCCCAGTCAATAAAACTCAGTCCCAGCTCAAGTCCCTGCAGCGGCGTTTTGAAATAGAGCCCGGCGTCAACGCCCAGTCCGATATTTTCAAAAATATTCCCCTGCGCCGTTTTGAACAGGATATCGGTTGTGCCCGTCAAGTCATAGGTGTCGGGGTTGGTGGCCAGGGTAGCTTTTATCGATTCGCTGTATCCGCCTGCCACGCCGCCCAGTAATTTTATGCGTCCGCCCAGTGTCAGGTTTTTATGGGCGCGGTAACCGTATCCTAATGCCAGTTCTCCGTAGGTAATGCCAAAAAACGAAGCATCCAGCACCAGCGGTTGCTTTACAAAGGCCGCATTTCCGTATATCAATAAATTCACAATATCTTTCGGTATCCCGGCATTCCCGTATCCTTTCGCGGCAAGCCCAAGTGTAATATAATGTTTTTTGTTAAAGCGCCTTCCGAATGTAAAGATATCGTAATTGAAATCCGCAAAGATATGGCTGTCATCAGGCATCAGATTGGCAATATTGCGATTGAAATATAATGAATCGGTGCGGTGGGTAAAAATATCCGACCATGCTATCGGGCTTCCCGCGCCCGCACTGATATTCGATAACAGCGGAACGCCAAAGTACATGACCATCGAATCCGGAAAGTTGGCAGGATTGCTGCGCAATGCTTGCGGCGTGGTGTTCATAAAATGCAGCAAGCCGCTTTCCTGCGCTGCAACCGGTTGGGAAAAGACAGCAAACAAACTTCCTGCGATTATGAAAAGCAAATACTTTTTCATATTTAACT
>JAIRYH010000028.1 GCA_031267855.1 Prevotellaceae bacterium | reverse complement strand
TGCCGACGATAAGCTGGTGGTGCTGGGTGAAAAAGACACCTACGAGCCTTTGTGCCGCCATTGTTTTAATATGAAAAACAGAGACGGGCATGGCAGGCAATAGCCCTGTTTTATCCGTTGCCGGTTCTTCTTTTCCGGGATCCGGAGAATTTTCCTATTCGTATTTGAGAATGCCCGCCTCGCCGCGTAAGGCAGCCAGGCCGTTGCCTGCCAGCGCAGCCATTTCGTCTTCTCCGGGGTATACGGTAACGGGCGCTATGAATTTTACTTTTTCCGTGATGGAGGCTACCATTAAGGGGTTCCATGCAATGCCGCCGGTAATGAGGATGCCGTCCACGTTCCCTTCCAGCACTGTTGCCATTTCGCCAATGAATTTTGCGATATTATACGCCATTGCCTCATGAATCAATGCGGCGTGCCTGTCGCCCGAAGGCAGCAGCTCCTGTTCTATTTTCTGAAATTGATTTATCCCCAGATGCGCCACCATGCCTCCTTTTCCGGTAAGCATTTTCTTGATGTCGAAAAAAGAATATTTCCCGCTGAAGCACAGTTGCGCCACCTGCAGGGAAGGCAAAGCACCCGAACGTTCCGGCGAAAACGGACCTTCACCGTCCACGGCATTGGTGACGTCGATTATTTTCCCGTGCTTGTGCGCGCCTACGGAAATGCCGCCGCCAAGGTGTGCTACGATCAGGTTCATTTCTTCATATTTCTTTCCGCTGCTTCCGGCATGCGCTTTGGCAATCGCTTTCTGGTTCAGGGCATGAAACGCCGCCGCGCGCCGGAAGAGCGGATGCCCCGCTACGCGGGCTACTTCCTGCAATTCGTCCACCACCACCGGGTCGGCAATGAACGCGCGCATCCCCGGTTTTAATTTGGCAATATTGTCGGCAATCAGCGCGCCAAGGTTGCTGGCATGTTCGCCGAACTTGCATGTCAGCAAATCGGCTTTCATTTTGTCATTCACTTCAAATACGCCCGACGGAACCGGATGCATCAACCCGCCGCGGCCAACAACGGCGTCAAATGCTTTTATTTCGTAGCCCGCTTCCTGCAATACATTCAGGATGGCTTTCTTTCGAAATTCGAGCTGTTCGGTAACAATTTTGTAGTCTTTTAAATCATCGGCGCCGTGCTGCAAATTTTTTTGGAAGACATTTTTTTCATCTTCAAAAACGGCGATTTTTGTGGAGGTCGAACCGGGATTGACGGTCAGGATTTTCATTGTTTATTAATTTATTTATTTGCCGGCGCCAGCCTCAGTTTCTGGTTTTGGCAGACATGAGCGCGGCAAGGACGATGGAATTTAATTTTGTTTCGGTTGTGTCGCCGCGGCTGGAAAGGACACAGGGGACTTTGGCTCCCGTCACCACTGCGGCAATATGCGCATTCGGACTCAGCTGCGTAATGGTTTTGTAAAATATGTTTGCGGCTTCCAGGTTCGGGAACAGTAAACAGTCGGCGTCGCCGGCGACATTACTTTTTATTTTTTTAATTTTTGCGGATTCTTTTGAGATGGCGGCATCCAGCGACAGGGGGCCGTCAACTGTGCAATTTTTGATTTGCCCGCGATCAGCCATTTTCGACAAAATGGCGCCGTCCACACAGGCCGGCAATGCCGGCAATACCTGTTCGGTAGCGGCAATAACGGCTACCTTTGGACAGTCAATGCCCAGGCGGGAAGCCGCTGTAACAAGATAATTTATTATGATTTTTTTCTGGTTCAGGTCCGGCAGCGGGATAACCGCAATATCGCTTACGAGCAGTAATTTGTGGTAGTGTTCGTGTGCAATCAGTGTAAGATGGCTCAATACGGCTTTGGGCGGCAACAGCCCTTTTTCCTTATTCAAAATGGCGCGCATGTATTTGTCGGTGCTGCACAGACCCTTCATCAGCAAATCGCCTTCACCCGCATTGATCAATTCTACCGCTTTGGCTACCGCCGGTATTTCATCGGCTATGTGCAGTATGTTGAAAATAGACGGATCCAGATGTTCTTCGGCGCACGCTTTTTCAATAAGTTCACGGTCGCCCACCAGGGTTGCATCAATCAGTCCTTTCTTTACACCGCCGGCTGCTGCGCCGATAGAATGACCGTCTACGCCCCATGCTACTACCAGGCGTTTTTTGGGCAGTGAGGCTATTTTCGTATAAATTGCGTCGAAAGATGTTAGCATAATTGTGTTTTTTTACGGCTTGCAAAGTTATCCTTTTTTAGGCAAAATACAAAATCAAATTTCAACAAGGCAAGCCCAACGGGTAAAATAAGCCCGCATGAAAATAAAATTTGAAGAGAGCCTGTTAATGCTTTTCCCCTACGGGAAAATTGTGCGCCTCCAGGGGTCAGGGGCGCACCTCCACGGGACGGGGGCGCGCCTCCACGGGACGGGGGTACGCCTCCACGGGCTGGGGGTACGCCTCCACGGGACGGGGGCGCGCCTCCACGGGCTGGAGGTACGCCTCCACGCCGTGGGGGTACGCCTCCACGGGACGGAAGTCTTCTCCCGCGGCGTGGAAGTCTTCCGCAACGCGGCTGTCATTCGTGACGTTGAGAGTTGAGAGTTGAAAGTTGAAAGTTGAAAGTTGCGCGAAGCGCGTAATGGTGTCAGCCAACTCTCAAGTCTCAAGTCTCAAGTCTCAACTTTCAACTTTCAACTTTCAACTTTCAACTGGCTATAGCGGTTACTTACACCTGTGTCCCGTAAGTTTTGCGGTTCTTCCGTGTTAAATAATTTTTGTACATTTGTGAAAAATAAAAGGCGATGGAAAAACAGGCATGTATTGACGCTTCTATTGCCGGCTGTCATGCCGGCAGGAAATGTGTCGAAGACATAACGATATTGTTTGACCGGCCAAAAAGGGGCTGTTGCCGTGCCGTTTGAAAATTAACAAACCAATAAATTAAATAATGAGTATTTCCGCAATTCTCAAATCCATTTTCGGAACAAAGTCCGACCGTGATTTAAAAGCCGTCACGCCTTATGTGGGCGAGATAAACGCTTTTTACGACACATTCGATAAACTTGACAACGACGCCCTGCGCGCCGAATCGCAACGGTTGAAAGCAATCATTCACGAATGTATTGCCGGCGACGAGCAACATGTCGCCGAACTGCGCACGCAGCTGGAAGATCCAGACATCGACATTTCCGAAAAAGAGGAACTGGCGGCCGAAATAGACAAAATTACCAAGTCGGTAGATGAAAAAATAGAAAAAGTATTACTGGAAATTCTTCCGGAAGCCTTTGCTGTCATGAAATCCACCGCGCGCCGCTTCAAGGAGCACGAAACCCTCGAGGTAACCGCTACCGATTTCGACCGCAATCTGGCGGCAACCAAGGATCATATAATTATCAAAGGCGATAAAGCCGTGTGGCGCAATTCATGGATGGCGGGCGGCAACAAAATCACGTGGGACATGGTGCACTACGACGTGCAGCTGATTGGCGGCGTGGTGCTGCATCAGGGAAAAATTGCCGAAATGGCAACCGGCGAAGGAAAATCGCTGGTAGCTACCTTGCCGGTCTTCCTGAATGCCCTGGCGGGAAAAGGCGTGCACGTGGTAACCGTGAACGATTACCTCTCGCGCCGCGACTCCGAATGGATGGGGCCGCTGTACGAATTTCACGGCTTGTCGGTCGATTGCATCGACAAGCACCAGCCCAACTCCGACGCGCGGAAGAAAGCCTACCGTTCCGATGTTACGTTCGGCACGAACAATGAATTTGGCTTCGATTACCTGCGCGACAACATGGCGATCGACGCCGGCGAACTGGTGCAGCGCAAGCATCATTACGCCATTGTCGATGAAGTGGACAGCGTGCTGATTGACGACGCGCGAACGCCGCTGATTATTTCCGGCCCCACGCCCAAAGGCGAAGACCAGCAGTTTAACGAATTTCGCCCGTTCGTAGAAAAACTTTACGGCGTGCAACGCAACCTTGTTACCCAATTGCTGAATGATGCAAAAAAACTGCTTGCCGCCGGAAAAAACGAAGAAGGCGGGAAATTGCTGCTCCGCGCCCATAAAGGCTTGCCGAAATATACGCCGCTGATTAAATTTCTCAGCGAAGCCGGGCACAAACAGTTGCTGCTGAAAACCGAAAACTTCTACATGCAGGACAACAACAAGCAGATGCACCTCGTTACCGACGATTTGTTTTTCATCATCGATGAAAAACAAAATTCGGTAGAGCTTTCGGACAAAGGAATAGATATTATCTCCGGCAACGTTAGCGATAATAGATTTTTCGTATTGCCCGACATCGGGATGGAAATTGCAGAGATTGAAAAACGCCCTGTTTCCGACGAAGAAAAACTGACGATAAAAGACGAACTGCTGACCGATTATGCTTTGAAATCGGAACGGGTGCATACGGTAAACCAGTTGCTGAAAGCGTATGCCATGTTTGAAAAGGATGTGGACTACGTGGTGCTGGAGAACAAAGTGAAAATTGTAGACGAACAGACCGGCCGAATCCTCGAAGGTCGCCGCTATTCCGACGGTTTGCACCAGGCCATTGAAGCGAAGGAAAAAGTAAAAGTGGAAGCGGCAACACAAACGTTTGCGACCATCACGCTGCAAAATTATTTCCGCATGTACCACAAACTTTCCGGCATGACCGGTACTGCCGAAACGGAAGCCGGCGAATTCTGGACGATTTACAAACTGGACGTGGTGGTGATTCCCACCAACCGCCTTATCATTCGCAAAGATTACGACGATCAGATTTATAAAACGAAAAGGGAAAAATACAACGCCGTGATCGAAGAAATCGTGTCGCTGACCGAGCATGGACGTCCGGTACTGGTGGGCACTACTTCGGTGGAAGTGTCGGAATTATTAAGCCGCATGCTGAAACTGCGCGGCATTAAACACAATGTGCTAAACGCAAAGCAGCATGCCCGCGAAGCGGAAATCGTGGCGGAAGCCGGACAGGCAAGAGCGGTAACCATTGCTACCAACATGGCCGGTCGCGGTACGGACATTA
>JAIRYH010000103.1 GCA_031267855.1 Prevotellaceae bacterium | reverse complement strand
TTATTTCACCCCCAAATTCATGCCCCGTCATGGTATCCGGTTCTAAATCAAATCGGATTTTAACTTGCAATTTCAAAATATAATAAGCCTATTCAAAAAACCGGTTCACTTTATTTATGGAATTAGGCAATGCCAGCACCACCACGCGGTCGTATGCCTGAATCTGGCTGTCGCCAATGGCAATGGAGGTGGTGTTGCCGCGCACGAAGCCGCCTATAATAGCCTCCTCCGGGAAGTCAATATCGCGTATTTTTCCTTTTGTAACGGCGCTTCCGGGCTTCACAATAAACTCCATCAATTCGGCGTTAAGCCCGCTCAGGTATTTTATAGACTGTACGTAATGCCTCATGGTGAAGCGGAAAATACGGGCGGCCGTAATCATTTTTTTATTGATAACCGTGTCAATGCCCAGGCTCTCGGCCAACTTGATGTATTCCATGTTTTCAATTTCGGCAATGGTTTTTTGCACGCCCAGCCGTTTTGCAATGACGCATGAAAGAATATTGGTTGCGGAATTTCCCGACACCGCTACAAATGCGTCCATGTGGCGCAGGTCTTCTTCTTCCAGCAAGTCGGTGTTGTGTACATCGCCATTGATGATGAGCGTGTGCGGCAACAGTTCCGCCAGTTCCTCGCTGCGTTCGCGGTCGGGTTCTATCAGCTTGAGCGATGTTACATGCTGTTCGATTTTTTTTGCAATCATTTCCGCCATGCGCGTTCCGCCAAGTATCATCACGTTGTGTACATCAATAATTTTTTTACCGGAATGGGACAGGGCTTCGTCAATGCCGCCGCGTTCGACAATGATATAGATAATGTCATTTACGCGGAAGTCGCAAGTGCTGTCCGGGATAATCGTTTCGCCGTTACGTGAAATAGCCAGCACCCGGTAGAGCAGTTTGGTTATATCAAATGTCAGTTCCGAAACTTTTTTATTTACCAGCGGAGAATCTTCTTCCAGCTTGAATGTTAACAGCTGCAGTTTCCCGCCGGAAAATTCCATTATTTCGTTGGTATAGGACTGTTCCAGCAATCTGTCAATTTCGCCCGCTGCAATTTTTTCCGGATAAAATAAATAGTCAATCCCCAAATCAACAAACATCGCCTGATTGTCATCCTGCAGGTATTCGCCATTGTTAATGCGGGCAATAGACTTCCGTGCACCCAGTTTTTTTGCCAGCGAGGCGCTGACGATATTCATGTCCTGCTCTTCGGCAGGGCTCACGGCAATGTACAAATCCGCTTTCTGCACCTGCGCCTGCTGCAACGTGGCAATGGAAGTAGTAACACCTGCTACGGTAATTAAATCCGCCACTTCCGCCACATGGCGCAAGCGCGTTTCGTCGTGATCAATTACTGTGATTTGGTGTCGCTCGTTGCTGAGCAGTTCGGCGAGGTGACTGCCTATTTCGCCGGCGCCGCCGATAACAATTTTCATAATCAGTACTCTTCTTCATTGAAGAAGAAGTCTTCTTTACTGGGATAATCCGGCCAAATATCTTCAATGCTGTCATACACTTCGCCATCGTCCTCCAATTCCTGTAAATTTTCAATTACTTCTAACGGCGAGCCCGAACGTGTTGCAAAATCAATCAATTCATCTTTTGTCGCCGGCCAGGGGGCGTCTTCTAATTTAGAGGCTAATTCAAGAGTCCAATACATAGAGTAACGGTTTATTGTGAGATACTTAAATAATTTATCCCTAAAATTGGGATTACGAAAATATAATAAAAAATCGAGATAATCAAATAGCGCATGGATTATTCAGTTGATAAATTTACATAAATAATTGAGTTATTGTCCAGGGAATATGTGAATAACTTTATTTGGTTTATCATTTTATAAAGTATGCCCGTAAATTGGGGCATACCTTAGAACTTGCCTGTCTGCACAGCGAAACCCGGCCGGCTGCGCCATGCGTTGCGGCACACGGATTATCTGAATAAAAATTACAGCTGGCGGTAGCAACGGACGACTGCGCGGTGGCCGCTGTCACCGGCATTGTGTAACGTTTGAGCGTTGCAAGTAGCTGTCCCGCCGTTACAGTCAATGCCAAACCCATCTTCACGACCGGCATCGTTAGTGTACCGGTAAGAGCCCGTATAGTTGAAAATACGACTTTGTTCCATCGCCTTATTCAGGCAGCCAGTAATCATCGGGGGTTCCGTTGTCGGCGGAAAACCGGCGGGCGAGGGTAAAAAGAAAATCGGACAAACGGTTGAGGTAAACAAGCACGTTTTCGTTCAGGGTAGCCTGGTACGAAACGGCGACGGCGCAACGTTCGGCGCGGCGGCATACGCTGCGTGCTACATGGCAGAATGCGGCTATTTGCGGTGCGGAAGGCAAAATGAATGACTTGAGCGGCGGCAAGCCGCTTTGCATCGAGTCGATCGCTTTTTCCAGCGCTTTTATATCGTTTTCGGCAACGACCGGCAATTTTTTCTTCGTGTTGTCGCCGGCGGCAAGCAGGGCGGTACAGGTCATCAGGCATTCCTGAATGCGGCGCAACAGGGCGGCGTATGATTCGGAAAGGTTACAGGCCCGCAGTACGCCTATCCATGAGATAAGCTCGTCCACCGCGCCATAAGCTCCTACTTGCGGTGAGTCTTTTGAAACGCGCACGCCGCCAATCAATGCAGTGGTGCCCTTATCACCGGTTTTAGTGTATATTTTCATTTCAGGTATTTAGGTGTTAGGTGTGTTAGGTGTGTTCGATCGTCGCTATCCTTTTACGGGATTGGGGTTTTCTTCGTCGTTTTCGATGACGCCGTCGCGCAGGCGAATGATGCGCCGCGCATGCAGGGCAATGTCTTCTTCGTGCGTAACCACAATAATCGTATTGCCTTTTTCATAAATGTCTTCAAACAGGTTCATGATGTCTATGGACGTTTTGGTGTCGAGGTTTCCGGTAGGCTCATCGGCTAATATGATGGAGGGATTATTGACCAGTGCGCGGGCTACGGCTACCCGCTGGCGCTGCCCGCCGGAAAGTTCATTGGGCTTATGATCCTGCCGGTTGAGCAAATCGACATTCTGCAAGGCGCCCTGGGCGCGCTGGTAGCGTTCATTTTTTGAAATGCCTGCATAGATAAGCGGCAACCCCACGTTATCCAGCGCCGAGTAGCGCGGCAGCAGGTTGAACGACTGGAATACAAAACCGATTTCCTTATTGCGCACTTCCGCCAGTGCATTATCGTCCATGTGGCTTACGTCGGTGCCGTTAAGGACATAGCTGCCGGCGGTAGGCGTATCGAGGCAGCCCAGGATATTCATCAATGTGGATTTCCCGGAACCGGATGGTCCCATAATGGCGACGTATTCATTTTTGCGAATAGCCAGCGATACTCCGTTGAGCGCGCGCACTTCCTGCGTGCCGACCTGATAGATTTTTTTGAGGTCGGCGATACGAATTAATTCTGCTTTTTCCATAAATCAATTAAAAATGTAGGACAAAGATGCAAATAATTTTTGAGTTGGTATAATTTTTTGAAAAAAAACTGCAGGGCAGAAAACTGTTTTACACGTATTCCCCTCTGCTGCGCCGCCGGAAACTGCCCCCGGCCTTTCGCCTTCGGAAGAGCGGCCCGGGGCGGGGTCTGTGAGCCGCAGCAAGCACCGCCGTGGCGTCAGCCGGCGCTCAATGCTTGATATAGCATCGCGTCCGCATGTACAGTTCTTTTTCGTAGTTTTCCCAGATACCCACCGCGTTGATATTACCTTCCAGCTGCGGGGTGGCAATGGCGGTGGTCACGCCGTGGCGGATGAACTCATTGTTCAACGCCACATAATACAGCGAATGGATGCCGCGGTTGTGCCAGTCGGGATGCACGCCGTTAATATATAAATCAATGGTGTCGTAGTGGCTGAGGGCGCGTAAAATATATGCCCATCCGAACGGAAACAGCCGTCCCTTTGCCTTCCGGAACGCATGCGACAGGGTGGGCATGTTGACCCCGAAGCCGACGACCTCGTCTTTCTCGTCAATCACAAAACACACCAGCTCGGGACGGATAAACGAGAAGAAATTTTTCACATAATAATCCACCTGCTTTTGCGTCAGGGCAGAGAAGCCATAGATGTCGACGAACGATTTATTGACCGTATCGAACAGTTTCTGCGCATACGCTACCGTTTCCCTGCGGGTTTTGAAGATGCAGGTGCGCAGTTTATATTTCTGGCTGATGATGCGGTTGACGCGTTCCAGTTTTTCCGGCACCGGCTGCGACGCGGGAAAGCGATACTGCAGCCAGTCCACCGACTTCACGTAGCCGAGCTGCTCCATGTGGACGGGATAGTAGGGATAATTGTACTTCCCGACAATCGACGGCATTTTTTCAAATCCGTCCACCAGCATTCCTTCGGGGTCAAAATCGGTGAAGCCCAGGGGACCGTGCATGCCTTCCATGCCCCTGGTTTTGCCCCATGCCTCAACGGTTTCCAGCAGTGCGCGCGACACCTCCCCGTCGTCCGTGAAGTCCAGCCACCCGAATCGGGTCAGCTTGCTGTTCCACGTGGCATTTGCCTTGTGGTTGATGATGCCCGCCACGCGCCCCACCGGCTTTCCGTCCTTATATGCCAGGAAATATGCCGCCTCGGAAAATTCAAACGAAGGATTCCGCTCCCTGTCCAGGGTTTTCATCTCATCCGCCAGAAGCGGCGGTACCCAGCAGGGATGGGCTTTGTACAGCGAAAAAGGAAACCGGACAAAGCGTTTCAGTTCTTTTTTGGACGTAACCTCTTTTATTGTTACCATAGATTTGGCTCTTTTTTGCGATGCGAAGATACAAAAACAATTTCGATTTACAGACCACAGGGCAACATGGAATTGTTGAAAGTTGAAAGTTGAAAGTTGAAAGTTGCGCGAAGCGCGTAATAGCATAAGCCAGCTTTCAACGCTCAACTTTCAACGCTCAACTTATGACTGCGCCTGCCGTCCGTCCACGCAATGACGGAAGTATAAGCACCGGATGCTTGTCTTAATTCCTAATTCCTAATTCCTAATTCTTAATTTCTGTATGTGTCATTCTGTCATTCTTTAGGGTTTGGCAAAGAATTTGTAACACAGCGTGCAAAAGAAGAAAAATTATGAACTT
>JAIRYH010000123.1 GCA_031267855.1 Prevotellaceae bacterium | reverse complement strand
ACCAAACTGATGTCGCTTCCCGACGACGTGAAAGTATTGCCCGGCCACGGCCCGGCAACCACCATCGGCGAAGAACGACGGAGCAATCCGTTTATTTGACCGCCAACGAAACGTACGCTAACATTTAAAAACATTAACATATAAAGACTATGAATACAGACAAAAACAAAAAACGGATTCCCCTCCCCGTGTGGGGAACAGCGGGAGCTATTGTTGCGGTTGTTCTCCTGGCAATGTTTGTGCCGCGTTTGTTTTCCCCGTCCGGCACGGGCGGCGAAACATCCGGCCCGCCCGCGCCGGCAAGAACGCCCGGAGGGAGCAATGCCGTTCCCGTGAGCGTATACATCGCAGAACCATCGTACATATCAAACGGCATTCATGCGGCGGGCTCGCTGATGCCCAGCGAAGAAGTGGAAATCACGACCGAAGTGGCGGGAAAAGTAACGAAAGTGTACTTTACCGAAGGCGCCTTTGTCAACAAGGGCGAACTGCTGATTAAAATGAACGACGAAGACCTGCAGGCGCAACTGGTGCGGGCGGAATTTCAGGAAAAACTGCTGTCCGAAAAACTGGAACGGCAAAAAATCCTGCTCACCAAGGAAGCCATCAGCCGTGAAGCCTATGACCAGCTGGAAACCGACCACAACATGATTGTCGCCGACATCCGGCTGCTCAAAGTACGCATCGAAAAAACGGAACTGCGCGCCCCGTTCGACGGCGTCATCGGATTTCGCTATGCAAGCGAGGGAAGCTACATGCAGCCGGGCGAAAAAGTAGCGCGCCTGGTAGATAAATCATCGCTCATCGTCGAATTTTCCATTTCGGAAAGAAACATCGCCATGAATTTCCTCAACAAAAACGTGGTATTCCGCACCGAAGGCTTCCTGCAGGACTTCCACGCGCAGGTCTATGCGGTAGAACCGATACTCAACGCACGCACGCGCACCATTTCCCTTCGCGCCCGCTATGACAACGGCAAAGGACTGTTATTGCCGGGCATGTCCACCGGCGTCACGCTCATCACCAGCGAATCGAGCAACGCCATCCAGGTGCCGACCGAAACGGTAGTGCCGGATATCAGCGGCGTCAGCGTATGGACGGTGCACAACGGACGCGCCGTCGTTACGCCCGTCGAAACCGGCAGCCGCACCGAACAGATGATAGAAGTGCTGTCGGGACTGGCCATCGGCGATACCATCGTAACCTCGGGCATCATGCAGCTGCGCCCCGACATTCCGGTAAAAATCAACGAACCGGAAATCCAGCAGGTGAAAAACGACAAGCCGGAACACTGCGAGCAGGTATAGCGATGAAACAAATCAAACCGGTGCCTTACTATACCCAATGCGACACGCCCGACTTTAAAGGACTGGCGGCCGAACTGCGCGCCGTCTTCCTGCCGCAGGCGGAACGGCGCTTTGAAATGCACCACCTCGCCGGCTTCGCCCACGACGCCATCATCCGGTATGTTGCCAAATGGAAAAAGGACTATCCCTGCTACCTGCGCGCCGATATCGCCAAGTACTACCCCACGCTGCGCGCCGTCAAGCTGGTTACGCAAGCCCAGATTGCATACCGCGACCTGCTGCACATGAACCACGTGCCGAAAACGTTCAAAGACCGCTTCCTCCCCGGCCTGATGCAGTGGGCGCGCTCGCTGCCCCCGGAACAGGGCATTCCGCTCGGCAGCGCCATGAGCGCCATCCTCGCGCCGGTCGGCCTGATTCCCGCATGGCTGGCCGTCAAGCGCCGGTACGGCGTAAAGCTTATCGTATTCGCCGACGACGTGCTCGTCCTCTGCCGCGATCCCCACATGCCGCGCGAAATATGGCAGTTCCTCGCACAGCGCCTGTTCTCCGACCTGGGCGTAACCCTCAACCCCGACAAGACCAAAGCCGGCCGGTTTGCCGGCAGCAAGGTCTCGTTCTGCGGATGGTCGTTTGCCGGCGGCTACGCGCGGATAGCGGAAGAAAAATACAACGATTTTAAACGCCGGATCACGGAAGCCGTCGGATATTCCAGAAAAGACGACACCCGCTCGTTCATCAAGCGCATCAACACCAGGATTGACGGTTTTGGCAACTACTACAAATACGGCAGCGTCCTGCGGCAATTCCACGAACTGGACTGCTTCGTCCGCGTCCGCGTGAGGGGATGGCTCGCCCGCGGCCTGCAGGCAAAAGCCCACGACAATGCCGACCTCGAAAAATTAGGACTGCATGCCCTCCTCAACTGCTACCACAAAGTGCATACCCCAAAAACAGCGCCCCAAAAACAGCCCGTCCCCCCGCTTGAATACTACGGCCACAAGCCCCCGAAAATTGATTTCGGGACGATCAACGCCATCGCAAAAAACACCGAAACCATCTGCAAACACCTGACCCAGGTGATCGCGCTGCAACGGAAACTGCTCTCCACAATCACCGACCTGGAAATAAACTTGTAAAGGCCGGCTGTGGCGCTACGCGACAGACGACAGGCGACAGGCGATACGCGATACGCGACAGGTGACAGGCGACCGCTTCCGTTCGCCCGTCGCCTTCAACCTTCAACCCTCACCCTCATAACACACCCTTGCAGCATTCTACAAATCCTTTGCAGCATTCTACGGAACGTTCGTAGCGTTCTACGGAACTCTCGTAGAGCTCTACAGAACTCTCGTAGAACGCTACGGAACTCTCGTAGAACTCTACGGAACTCTCGAAGAACTCTACGGAACTCTCGTAGAGCTCTACAGAACTTTCGTAGAGCTCTACGGATGGCTTGTAGAATTCTACGGACGCATTGGAGCGTTCTGCGGATGTCGCGCGTGCGGGGCGTACCGGACGAAAGTGAAAAGTGAAGGACGAAAGTGAAAAGTGAAGCGTGAAGATCTAAGCGTTGCGGCAAGCGCGTAACCGGCGCAAGCCAAATCTGTAAATCTGTCAATCCGTAAATCCGTAAATCTTTTATTACCTTTGCACGAAAACATTTTTAGAAATAAATGAAACGGACAGCGCTTTACATTGCCTTGCTGCTTTTTGCCGGATGCCGGTCACAGGAAACGGTTATCAACGATATTGATTTGGACATTACGGTCGAACGGTTAGACCGGGAGTTATATGCGGCAGGCGACAGCTGCCGGTCGCCGGTCGCCGGTCGCCGGTCGCAAGTCGCCCAACAGATTCAAGCGTTACAGGAAAAGTACGGAAGTTTTTTCGACCTCTTTAACGGACAGGTCCTCCGCATCGGCGACAGCCGGAATCCCTTATACCATGAGTTACTGCTGCGCTTCATGCAGCACGACGCCGTGAAAAGCGCCTATGAAAAAACCGAAGAAGTTTTTTCCGAAACGGCCGCCCTGGAGGAAGAACTGACGGGGGCGTTCAGGCATGTGAAGTTTTATTTTCCGGCGCTGCCGGCGCCCCGCGTGATTGCATACGTCTCCGGGTTCAACACGGCCATCATGCTGACGGACGAAGCCATCGGCATAGGGCTTGACCGCTTTCTGGGAAGCGATTACAGCCTTTATCCGCAGCTGGGCTACGCACGCTACCGGCAATACAATATGCGCCCGGAGCGCATTGCGCCGGAGTGTGTGCGAACGTGGCTGCTGGGAGCGTACCCCGAACCGGCGGGACAGGAAAGGACGCTGCTGGCGATGATGCTGTATGAAGGAAAAATGCTGTATGTACTGGAAAAATGCTTTCCCGGCCAGCCGCTGGAATGTCTGACCGGCTTCACGCCGGAGCAGTTACAGTGGTGCAGGAACAGCGAACAGCAGATGTGGCAATACCTGACAGGCCGGCAGCTGCTGTACCATACCGGTTTTTCAACCATTCAGAAATTTACCGGAGATGCGCCGTTTACGCCGGACTTTACGCAGGAATCGCCGGGAAAAGCGATCCATTTCCTTGGCTACCGCATCGTGAAGCGCTATGCGGAACGCACCGGCTGCCCGCCGGAAGCGCTGATGCGGCAGCAGGACGCCCTGCTGCTGCTGAAGGAAGCGCGGTATAACCCGTAGGACACGAAGACCCCATGTTTCACCGTTCCATCCGAAGTATGAATTTTTTACAACACAGAATTTTTTCCGCAGTCTCGGAAACGGCTGCACGGCAAGGCGTACAGGCATACGTCATCGGCGGCTATGTGCGCGACTGCTTCCTCCGGCGCCCGTCGAAAGATATAGATATTGTGGTACAGGGCAGCGGCATTGCACTGGCGGAAGAAGTCGGGAAGCAATTGCAGACCCCGGTTACGGTGTTCAAAAATTTCGGTACCGCCATGCTGCGCTGCGACGGCATGGACATTGAATTTGTGGGCGCACGCAGGGAATCGTATCGCGCCGATTCGCGCAAGCCGATTGTGGAAAACGGCACGCTCGAAGATGACCAGCGCCGCCGCGATTTTACCATAAATGCGCTGGCATTTAGCCTGCAAAAAGCGGACTACGGCCGGCTGGAAGACCCCTTCGGCGGCGTCAGCGACCTGCAGGAAGGGCTGCTGCGTACGCCCCTCGACCCCGATGCAACCTACAGCGACGACCCGCTGCGCATGATGCGCGCCATCCGCTTTGCCGCACAGCTGGGCTTCGGCATCGTGCCCGAATCGCTGGCGTCGATTGAACGCAACCGCGAGCGGATAAAGATTATTTCGACGGAACGCATCACCGAAGAACTGAACAAAATCATGCTTTCCGAAAAACCGTCGGCGGGGTTTCTGCTGCTGGACAAAACGAAATTGCTGCCGCTGGTTTTTCCACAGATCGACCATCTGAAAGGCGTGAAAACAGTGGAAGGACGCGGCCACAAAGATAATTTCTACCACACGCTGCAGGTACTCGACAATGTGGCGGCAAAAAGCAATAATCTCTGGCTGCGCTGGGCGGCGCTGCTGCACGACATTGCCAAGCCCGCCACCAAACATTATGACCCCGTGGCGGGATGGACGTTTCACGGGCATGAATTTTTCGGGGCAAAGATGATTCCGCCGGTCTTCACGCAAATGCGGCTGCCGCTGAATGAAAAAATGAAGTATGTGCAGAAACTGGTGCAGCTGCACCTGCGCCCGATTGTGCTGTCGCAGGAAGAAGTAACCGACGCTGCCGTACGCCGCCTGCTCTTTGACGCCGGCGACGACATCGACGACCTGATGCTGCTCTGTGAAGCCGACATCACTTCGAAAAACGAACAGACGGTTCAGCGCCACCTGCTCAACTTCCGGCTGGTGCGCGAAAAACTGGCGGAAGTGGAAGAGAAAGACGCCATCCGGAATTTCCAGCCGCCCGTTACCGGCGAAATGATTATGGAAGCCTGCCATCTCCCGCCCTGCCGGGAAGTGGGCATTATCAAGGAATACATCAAAAATGCCATCCTGGACGGCGTCATCCGCAACGACTGCCGCGAAGCCTTCCGCCTCATGGAGCGGAAAGCGGCGGAAATGGGACTGAAAGTGAAAAGTGAAGAACTAAGAACTAAGAGTTAAGAACTAAGAACTAAGAACTAAGAACTAAGAACTAAGAACTAAGAACTAAGAGTTAAGAACTAAGAGTTGCGCGAAGCGCGTAATGGTGCCAGTAGAGACGGGGCGCGCCCCGTCTCTACCTTTCAACTTTCAACTGCGCTGCCGGCGCCAGCCAAATCTGTAAATCTGTAAATCCGTAAATCTGTAAATCTGTAAATGGTCGACTACCGCATCATTGAATTTATCGGCGGGCATCATGTGCTCACGCTGGCCACCTGCGCACAGGAGGAGCCGTGGTGCGCCAGCCTGTTTTACGCCTACCTGGCGGACGACAATGTCTTTGTATTTACCTCCGACGCGAAGACGCGCCATATCAACGAGGCATTGGCGCATCCCCTCGTCGCCGGCGCCATCGTGCTGGAAACGGAAACCGTCGGGCTGATTCGCGGCCTGCAGTTCCGGGGCACGCTCTTTCGCCCGGACAAGCCGTTAAAGCAGAAAGCCCGGCGCGCTTATCTCCATCGCTTCCCCTTTGCCATACTGCGCGGCGCGCCGCTGTGGGCGCTTCGCCCGTCATTTTTTAAACTGACGGATAACAGGCTGGGATTCGGAAAAAAAATAATTGTAACTTTGTAGCGCAAACAGCGCCCC
>JAIRYH010000134.1 GCA_031267855.1 Prevotellaceae bacterium | reverse complement strand
GTTTTAAGCCCATCCCTAACAGTTTTAAGCCCGTCCCTAAAAGTTTTAAGCCCGTCCCTAACACCTTTAAGCCCGTCCCTACAGCAGGAAAGGCTGTCCGAAGAGAACGGACAGCCTTTCCTGCATGATAACCCGCTGGGAAGCTTATACTATTTTTTCAAGCATAGCCGTGTTTGAGGCGATTTCTTCGTCGCTCAGCGTATAATTTTGCAGCTCGCCCGCCAGGTATTGCTCGTATGCCGACATGTCAATCAGTCCATGTCCCGACAGGTTGAACAGGATGGTTTTTGCCGTCCCTTCTTCCTTTGCTTTCAACGCCTCGTTGATGGTGGCCGCAATAGCGTGCGCCGATTCCGGTGCGGGAACAATGCCTTCGGTCTGCGCAAACAGTACGCCCGCCGTAAACGAATCCAGCTGGCGAATATCCACCGCTTCGATAAAGCCGTCTTTGAGCAGTTGGCTGACAATGGTTCCGGCGCCATGGTAGCGCAACCCGCCGGCATGAATGTTTGCCGGCGTGAACGTGTGTCCTAACGTAAACATGGGCAGCAGGGGCGTGTAGCCTGCCTCGTCGCCGAAGTCATACTGGAAGACGCCGCGCGTCAGTTTCGGGCACGAAGCGGGCTCGGCGGTGATGAAGCGCGTTTTCCTGCCTTCCGTGAGCGTGTGGCGCAGGAAAGGGAACGAAATCCCGCCGAAATTCGAGCCGCCGCCGAAACAGCCGATAACAATGTCGGGATATTCGCCCGCCAGTTCCATCTGCTTTTCGGCTTCCAGCCCGATGACGGTCTGGTGGAGCGTTACATGATTCAGCACGCTGCCCAGCGTATATTTGCAGTTGGGCGTCTGCATGGCGACCTCCATGGCTTCCGAAATGGCAATTCCCAGGCTCCCCTGGTAGTCGGTTTTTTCTGCCAGGATTTTTCGTCCCGCCTCGGTCGTGTTGCTTGGCGACGGGATGACTTTAGCGCCCCAGGTCTGCATCAGCGAACGGCGGTAGGGCTTTTGCCCGTAGCTTATTTTCACCATGTAGACCGTCAGGTCCAGGCCAAATGCTTTGGCGGCATACGACAGCGCTGTTCCCCATTGTCCGGCGCCGGTTTCGGTGGTAATGTGCGTCAAGCCCTCCTGCCGGCAGTAGAATGCCTGCGGCAGCGCCGAATTCAGCTTGTGCGAACCCACCGGACTGACGCTTTCATTCTTGAAATAAATGTGTGCCGGCGTATTCAGCGCCTTTTCCAGGCTGTAGGCGCGAACCAGCGGCGTAGCGCGGTAATGCTTGTACTGTTCGCGCACTGCGCCGGGAATTTCAATCCAGCGGTCTGTACGGTTCAGTTCCTGATCCGAAACGGCTTTCGCAAAAACCGGATACAGATCTTCGGGTTTCAATGCCTGTTTGGTGCCGGGATGCAGGATAGGCATCGGTTTGTTCTTCATGTCCGGGACAATGTTGTACCATGCGGACGGAATTTCTTTCTCGCTCAGGAGAAATCGTTTGGTTTTTTCCATAAATTTAATTTTATTGTTATTTATTAATTGCTGCTTACCGGAAATAAAAAAAACAGCCTGTTGTTTCCGGTAAACAACAGGCTGTTTTCTCACCATCGTTGGGTATATGCAGGTGGAACTACTCCCCGTTGCTTACGGCAACCGAAGTGCACCACCACCAAAATCCAACATTTTTTAAACTATTCATTTATGTCAACAATTTTACAACGGCACAAAGGTAGATATATTTTTTGAAATACAAAAAAAAATTACGATATTGTTCAATTTACCGAATTGTTGCCTTCTTCCTTAAAATGGAAGTCGACTGCAAAATGATGGTTCCTTTCTGCCGCCAGGGGGATGATCGTCTCCGCGCCGGCGGCGGCATGCGGTGCTTGCAGGGAGCAGGAGCGCGCGGGGCAGGAAAACGCGACGGCTGCGCCGCCCTTCTACCCTTTCCCGCGCACCACCGTCAGAATTTCTTTTGTGCTGTCCGTTATTTTATAGCGTTCGTCCATCCGGCGTCCCACGACCCAGACAATATCGCCGTCCGATACCAGCACGTATTGCCGCGCTTTTTCGTGCAGCGGGACTTTTTCATCAATCAAAAAATCGCTGACCTTCTTCATGCCGGTCATGCCGAATGGCTTGAAGGCATCGCCATCGCGCCACAAGCGCAGGGTCAGCGGGAATTTTAATTTTTCTGCGGCGAGGTGCGCCACCTGTTTTTCTCCCGACGGCGTAAAGTCCTTACCGTGCTGCCGCCGTTCAAAGTGCAGGGCAACGGGCGTTGAGAGCGTCCTGCAATTTTCGGTTATAACAATCGCCTCGCGCCGTTCGGCATCCGGCAACAGCGTAACGATTAGCGTATCCCTGTCTTTAATCAACGCATGCGTGGGGCTGTAGAAGCGCCTGCCGGCCTGGGCGTCCAGCGCGCCGGCTATTTCTTTTGCCACGGTTCCCGAAAAATGACAGGGCTGTAAGATTTCAAACAGCCAAAAATCATACTGCGGAACAGATCTGAGGGCGGCAATGGAAATATGCATTTCGTTGTCGGAAAAGGAACAGCATTTTTCCATTATTTTTTCCCGTTCGCCGTCTATGACGCGGCAGGCTTGGGCAAGGTGGCAGGCGGTTTGGCGGAGGCTTTCCGTAAGCGACGGGTTGATTTTTTGCAATTCGGGAAATACGTTATGGCGTATGCGGTTGCGCGCGTATGCGGTTGTTGCGTTGCTTGCGTCTTCACGCCAGGCAATGTTGTTGCCGGCAGCATACGCTGCAATTTCTTTGCGGGCAGCAAACAGCAGCGGGCGGACGATGCGTTCGCCGACAGGCTGCATGCCGCACAATCCCCGCAGTCCCGTGCCGCGGGTGAGGTGGAGGAGTAATGTTTCGGCATTGTCGTCGGCATGATGCGCCGTTACGGTACCTGCAAAATCATGTGCTGCGCATAATTCTTCGAACCATTCGTAGCGCAGGGTGCGGGCAGCCATTTGTATGGATATGCCGTTCGTTTCCGCATGGCGCCGGGTGTCGAAGCGGATGCTGAAAAAGGGAATGGCGTGCTGCCGCGCCCACTGCTGCACAAACTGCTCGTCGCCGTCGCTGTCGCTGCCGCGCAGCGAAAAGTTGCAGTGGGCAATGCCGGTTTTCCAGCCGCTGCTGTGGCACAAGTGGGCAAGCGTCATGGAGTCCAGGCCGCCGCTGACCGCCAGCAGCCACCTGTTGCGGCTGCCGGGCAAACCGTGCACGGCACAATATCGTTGAAAACGTTGAAGAAACATGGGAATTTACGAGTTTATAGATAATGAATACGTCCTATGCCATCTGAAAGAATTATCCTTGCAGTAAAGTATTCAAGGTTGGATTAAGAAGACCGGCCGGGCTGTTTCAGCGCTTCTTTTACAGGATTATCAAGACCCGTAAATATTTGCGGCAGGCAGGCGTTGCAAGCATGCTGCTTCCGGCATCAACGCATACCTCCGTAACGTTTCTTGTCGCATGCGTTGCGCGAGGGGCGCCTACACGGGATAAAATTTTTAAATATCATCAATACCTGCGGTAGTAATTTTGAAAAAACTGTGTCAAGTTATTAAATATCGGAACGGTGAACTGCACAAACATTTCCTGCGGCGGCGGCGGTGGGGACAGTGAAGTACGGCGGCATATGTCCAGCTCTTTTCTGCTTAATGCGCGTTCGTCGCCGCTGAATGTGGCATACGAGTCAGTCCAGACAAATTCGCCGGGAAAACGCTGTTGCGAAAGAACGGCATTTGTTTGATAGTCGATAATTAAAGCGTTGAGGATGCCGTTCGACGACACTTCGATCCTTCTGGTTGTGACCGTCGCCTTTACCCTGCCATATACGTCGTGCGATACGCCTTTGTCGTCCTTGTATGTACCGGTCTTCACGCTGTCGCGCTTTACTTCGTAAGCGTTTTTCTTTTCACGTACCTGTCCTACCGCAAAATCAAGGAAATTTAAGTGAATGATCTGGTCGGGACGCAAATTTACATCTTTGGCTTCTTCGGGCGAAAATATTTTTACAAATTCGTTGCGAATGTTTGTTGATAAGTATTCAAAGACTTTATTCTGGAAGAAGTCGGCGCTTATTTGGTATTGTCCGCTCACGGGCATCTGTTCCAGCACGATTTTCAGCGTGGCCATCCATTTTGCTTCCTGTAACTTGGTTGCCACATCCCTGTAGCCTGCGATGATCGAATTTGTTTTTTGAAATTGCAGATAGGCCTGCCGTGCGGCAGCGCGCGTCCCGATATTAAGGTTGTTGACCGCCAACAGGTACGATTCTTCGGCTGCCATGCTACGCGCCGATTCAAGTTGTGCACTGTAGTAATCGGCATTGGGAATAATCAGCAAGGCAGCAGGACAGCGCGAAATTTCTACGGCAATATTACTCATCATGGCGTACAGTTCGAAAATTTTCTGATAACGGTTAATGTCGGATACCGAATTCAGCAATCGTTCCGTTTCTTTTTCGGTATAATTTACCGCCAGCGGATAAGCCTGCATCAGCGCGCTTTTCGCTTTTTCGTTGTTGGGCGACGAGCGCAGTTTGTCGATAGCCTGCAGGCAGGCAGTATCATATTTCCCTTTTGTCAACGCTTGCATGCCGGTACTTTTGCAACTTCCGGCAAGCACAATCGCCGCTATTGCGATGATAAGCAAATTCAATGTTTTCATAGTCGATTTCCTTTTTAATGTATAACAGATTTCAAAAATTGCTACAAATATACATGAAAATTTTGATTTATGCACAGGCATAAAAAATTATCAGCGAAATTTTTAGGGAAATAAAAATTATGATGAGCCGATTGAGTCAATTTGAAATTTCCAGTGACGTCA
Organism: Prevotellaceae bacterium; assembly: GCA_031267855.1. Next base: position 2,108 of record JAIRYH010000134.1, on the reverse strand, counting down.
GCCGGTCTTTAAATCTTTAAATCATTTCAGCACATCATCGGAATTAAATATAAAGCCCAGTCTTTTTCCTGTTTGCAGGCGGGCATTTTCGATTTTCGTATTCATTTGCCCGACTGTCGCCTCTTTGCTGATGTTGTATGGCGGCACCAGCAAGTCAAATTCAATGGAATACAGAATCGCTGTTTCGATGATCGCCGTGATGGTTTCCTTGCCGATGCTTTTTTCCCCGAATGTGTGGTAACGGAAGTCGGAGCGGCATTTTCCCTCCACAAAAAACCGTTTGTCCTGATTGATAAAAATCCGCCCGATCAGGTATCCCAAATCGTCGGCGCGGTTGTATTTAAAGGAATCGGAAAGGAAGTTGTACACGTTGATTATGCCACAGTATGCCGCATCCGGATTTTTTTGCACATACGAAATCTCCCGGACAGGATGGTTGCGGTCGAAAAGGAAAACATTGGAATGCATGTTAAAAATCAGCACATCGCCGGCGATTTTTATTTCCGCCTCAAACTTCCCGCGGTCGCGGTATTCAAGACGAGTAGGCGCTTCCTGTTTTTCTTCCAGCGTTTCGTTCATGTCGTTGCACAGTTCATGCAACAATTCTTTCAGTTGGGTAAATGATTCCAGCGTGGCATCGTACGCCTTGCGTTTGACCGGCACTTTTTCCAGCAGGTCTTTGAGAATAGCCTCTCGGGGAGGCACGTCTAAATTAGTTGACATGTTCTTTTATATTTAACGGAGGAACAAAAGTACAAAAAAATATCAACCCATAAAATAGATGGATTTTGTGAAATGCACATGACGGCTAATGCGCCGTCGTCATGACAGGTCCACCACGGCTTCCATGCCGCGCCGGATGGCTTGTTCGTTTATCGGTATCAATTTGTGATGGCGTTCGGGAATGGATTTTTTCAGTCCCTTGATGATATTTTCCAGCCGGACAATCGGGCGTTTTTTCAGGTAAGCGCCCAGGACAATCATGTTATAGGTTTTGGCATTGCCCAGTTTGACGGCTTCTTCGGCGGCTTCGATTTTGCAAATGGAAATATCTTTGCGCGCCGGCGGTCTGGTGATGCCGTTCGGGTCATACAGCAGCAGGCCTCCGCTCCGTACGCTTTGTTCAAATTTATCCAGCGACTGCTGGTTGAGGATAATGGCGGTGTCGCATTGGCTCACAATAGGAGAACTGATGCGGTTGCTGCTCAGTACTACTGTTACATTGGCTGTGCCGCCGCGCATTTCGGGGCCATACGAAGGCATCCACGTTACCTCCATGTCTTGCATAATGCCGGAATAGGCAATTATTTTCCCCATCGACAAAACGCCCTGTCCGCCAAAACCTGCGATGATAATTTCTTCTTTCATTGTTGTCCGGTATAAGTTATAAGGTAGAAATTTAAGAAATTCTTCTTCGTTTTTCACTCTTCACTTTTAATGTCGCCCAGCGGGTATGGCGGGAACATGTTTTCGACCATCCATTGATTGGCTTCTACCGGCTGGAGTTTCCATCCGGAACTGCACGTTCCAACGATTTCTACGAATGACAGTCCTTTTTTTTGCTCCGAGTTTTCAAACGCTTTTTGAATGGCTTTTTTTGCTTTACGGGCGGCAGCAGGCGTGTGAACGGCTTGACGCGTTACGTAGCACGTGCCGTTCAGTTGCGCCAGCAATTCGGTGATGCGAAGCGGATGCCCGTTCAGTTCCGCCACGCGGCCGTAGGGCGTCGTTGCCGTAACCTGCCCGATTAAAGTGGTCGGAGCCATTTGTCCGCCGGTCATTCCGTAGATGGCGTTATTGATAAATACCACGGTGATATTCTCGCCGCGATTGCAGGCATGCATAATTTCCGCCGTTCCGATAGACGCCAGGTCGCCGTCGCCTTGATAGGTGAACACGTATTTATCGGGACACAGGCGCTTGACGGCAGTAGCTACCGCCGGCGCACGACCGTGGGCGGCCTGTTGCCAGTCAATATGCAGGTAGTTGTAGGCAAATACGGCGCAGCCCACCGGCGATATGCCTACCGTTTTATCCTGTATATTCATTTCGTCAATCACTTCCGCAATGAGTTTGTGTACCACGCCGTGACTGCAGCCCGGACAGTA
>JAIRYH010000073.1 GCA_031267855.1 Prevotellaceae bacterium | reverse complement strand
GTTTGGGCGGTTGTTCCGTTGGAGGCTATCAGTCTAAACGGCGGCGTGCCTTTGAATGTATAGGTACCATTGGTTACCGTTACATTGGGCGGAAAGTCGCTGGCATAGGCGCACCAGTTGAACCTGGCGGCAGTAACATTCAGCCGGACGGTAACGGTGGCGCTGTAGCTGCCGGCGTTGCCCTGCAGCCAGAACCCCTGCCGGCTGCTGCCGTCATACGAAACGGAAGCGGTGGGCGACGCTGCGGAAACAGCCGCGCGCGTCCATGAATTACCTGAAGTGGTGTTGTTGCTGTTTACAGTGATATAATCAACCCACACCCACACTTTGGAAAGGTGCGTGGCATCGCGCGTGCCGGCGTTCCACCGCACGCGGAACGAAACGGTTTTGGTTGCGTAGTCCGCACCGACAGGTTCCACGACTGTCACCTGTGCATTTGCCGCAACGCCTGCAAGCATTACGAGAAGGAAGAGAATCTTTTTCATACTGTTTTTTATTTAAAGTTTAATATTTCATATTTAATGGCGCCAGCCAGTTCTTAGTTCTTAACTCTTAGTTCTTAACTTTTGCAGCTTTCGGGGCTGTTTTCAAACACAAACACTAATTATAAAACAACCCCCTGCTGCGATTTTTATTCGCTGCCAGTGACTGCAGAAACATTATTTCTGCAATTCATTTCTTCAACCTTTACTGTGATTTGCTCCTTATTCCATAAAAAACCAAGAGTGGAGAGGGTGCTGTATACTTATTAGACTTCGAGGCTCTGGAAGACCCGCATCATGAATAAGTACAGCAACCAATTTCCACTCTTGGCGTGGTTGCTTTTACTTATATTCACATGATGCAGAAATTTTCCAGATTTCGAAGTCCTATAGAATAAAAGTTAAAGCGATATATTTTTTTATATCTAAAGTCAATACGTCAAGGAGCACATAATAACGGCGCAAATATAGAACAATATTTCTTATCTGCAAAAAATTTGTTTGGATACATTTCGCACGGGGCACCGCATGGAGTTGAAAGCTGGCCGGCGACAGCGACATCACCGCATCACCGCATCAACTTTTGCAGCGCCCCGTAGAGCGGCTGGAGGGGCAGGCCCATCACGTTGAAGTACGAGCCTTCGATGCGTTCTATCCCGACATAGCCGATCCATTCCTGGGCGCCGTAGGCGCCGGCTTTGTCGCAGGGACGGTAGCGGTCGATATAATAATTGATTTCTTCCGCCGAGAGGTGGCGGAAAAAGACGGTTGTCCGGTCGGTGAAGGAGTGTGTCGTGTTGGGGGTGCGGAGGCAGACGCCGGTGAACACTTCGTGCCGGTTGCCGGAGAGCAGGTGCAGCATCCGCTGCGCATCGGCTTTGCCGGCGGGTTTTCCGAGCAGCTGCCGGTTGCAGACGACCACCGTGTCGGCCGTAATCAGCAATTCGTCGCCGGCCAGCGGGCGGAACGTTTCCGATTTAAGGCGCGCCAGGTACTCCGGCGTTTTTTCCGGCGGCATGCCTTCCGGAATAATTTCCGCGACGTCGCCGGAACATTCCACTTCAAACGGAATGTCCAGCCCTTCCATTAACTGTCGGCGGCGCGGCGAGCCGGAAGCAAGGATGATTTTCATATGGTAGACTTATAGAACATAGATTTGATAGAACATAGACATAACTCATAACTTTTCTTCAATTTGGTATTTGTTGCGGTCGCTGCCGGAGCGCGTGACGAGTTCCGCTACGAATCCGGTCAGGAACAGTTGAACGCCCATGACGATAGCCAGTATGGCAAGGTAGAACAGCGGCTGGTCGGTTACGGAGCGGAAGAGTTCCCCGCGGCTTTGGGCAAGGAGTTTGGATACGATCAGCCACAGGGCAATGAATCCGCCAACGACAAACATGAGCGTGCCGACTACGCCGAAAAAGTGCATGGGTTTTTTCCCGAATTTCCCTACAATCACCACGCTCATCAGGTCGAGGAAACCATGCGTAAAGCGCGACAGGCCGAATTTTGACCGGCCGTACTGCCTTGCACGGTGCACAACCACCTGCTCGCCGATGCGTGTGAAGCCCGCCTGCTTTGCCAGCACCGGGATGTAGCGGTGCATTTCGCCGTACACCTCCACGTTTTTCACCACCTTGTTTTTGTAGGCTTTCAATCCGCAGTTCATGTCGTGCAGCTTGATGCCGGTGATGAAACGGGCTACGGCATTAAAGATCTTCGACGGGATATTTTTCAGCAGCCGGCTGTCATGCCGTACCTTTTTCCATCCCGACACGAGGTCAAAATTTTCTTCGGTAATCTTTTTGTACAGCGCCGGAATTTCATCGGGACTGTCCTGCAGGTCGGCGTCCATCGTCACGACCACCTCGCCCTGCGCCGCTTCAAAACCGCAGAACAGCGCCGCCGACTTGCCGTAGTTCCGGCGAAACCGGATGCCCCGGATATACGGCCGCTCTGCCGCCAGCGCCCGGATCACGCGCCATGAGCGGTCGCTGCTGCCGTCGTCCACCATGATCATTTCAAACGAATAGTGATTTTCGCGCATCACGCGCGCCGTCCGTTCCACCAGCTCGGGAAGCGACGTTTCCTCGTTGTACAGCGGAACAACCACCGAAATAGCCAGCATAAATATTCCGGCTAAAAACGTTCGCTGCCGGCAAACGGGTTCGGATTGACCCTTTTCACAATCGCCGACGTGACCAGCGCAATAATGGCCGATACAAACAGGGTCGAAAGGATGGAAGAAATAAAGTTAATGGCAGGATGCGAAAATTTTGAAGAAACCTCCATGGCCATGTCCACCTGCGATGACGGCATCCCCGCGTCCAGCAGGCTTTCTTCCGCCAGCGCCAGCACGGTTTCCATGTAATGGGGATCTATTACCTGCGTCAGCAGTACGCCGAAAATGGCGGTGATGACGGCATAGACCGCCGCCACGGTGAGGCTGTAGCCGAAAGCCTGCCCGTATGAAATAAACCCGCCGGTTTGCCGGCGATAGGCCGTTGCCGCCCAGATCAGCCCTGCAATAATTGCCGCCCAGGTAAGCAGCGAAAAGGCGAATTTTTGCCCGTAGAAGCCCAGCGCCCAGTCAAGCAGTGAAAGGACAACAAGCGCCAGCCCGATAATCAGCCCGTGTGTGGCTGCATTTTGGATGAAACTGTTTTTCATGTTCGTTTAATCTTAAAATTATTTTGCACAAAGATAAAAAAAATATTTGTACCTTTGCGCCCGGGTAAGTCTTGTACGATCTGCTCCCGATGAACCCCTCCAGGGCCGGAAGGCAGCAAAGGTAAAACGGTTGTAGCGATGCGATACAAGGAGCTTACCCTTTTTTAATTTAATGGCAATTACCTCCCGAAAGCATAAAAAACCGTCAGTCAATTGACGGTTTTCATACAAAAATCGTCAATTGAAAAACTTTTTTTACCTTTACGGCGCTTTTAACAACAGGAACCGTTATGACCAACATCACAAGAGATCTGCAGCAAAAAGTAGAAAACAGCCTGAAGCCCAATAAAGCGGTACTGATTTTTGGCGCACGCCGGGTAGGAAAGACCGTACTGATGAATCAGGTTGTCAAAAATTTTAAAGGAACAGCGCTATTGATGAACGGCGAAGATTATGATACGCTCAGCCTGCTTGAAGATCGCAGCATAAGCAATTATCGCCACCTGCTGAATGGAATCAGCCTTTTGGCCATTGACGAAGCACAGCACATTCCCGGCATTGGCGCCAAACTTAAACTGATGGTTGATGAAATTCCGGAAATTAAAATTATCGTCAGCGGGTCGTCCTCATTTGACCTTTTCAATAAATCGGGCGAACCGCTCGTAGGACGCAGCATCCCGTTTCTCCTGACTGCCTTTTCGCAAAACGAAATCTCGCAGATCGAAACCCGGCTGCAAACCCGGCAAAACCTCGAAACCCGCCTAATCTACGGTTCCTATCCTGATGTGGTCATGATGAACAGCACGGAAGAACGGAAAGAATATCTAAAACACATGGTAAATGCCTACCTGCTTAAAGACATCCTGATGGTAGACGGCATCAAAAACGCTTCAAAAATGAAAGAATTACTGCAGCTGATTGCGCTGCAGATGGGCAGTGAAGTGTCGTATGAAGAGCTGGGACAAAAATTGGGAATGAGTAAAAACACCGTCGGAAAATATCTTGATTTACTCTCAAAAACATTTATTATCTATCGCCTTGGCGCATTCAGCCGTAATTTAAGAAGAGAAGTAAGCAAAGCAGGCAAATGGTATTTTTACGACAACGGCATCAGAAATGCAGTAACAGGTACTTACAGCCCGCTTGCCATCAGGCAGGATGTCGGCGCGCTCTGGGAAAATTACCTGATTGGCGAACGGATCAGGAAAAACCTGAATGAAAATTCGGGCAAAGAATTTTACTTCTGGCGCACGTATAACGGTCAGGAGATCGATTTAATCGAAGCGGAAGAAGATACTATCTCTGCCTTTGAGCTCAAATGGGGAGGGAAAACGCCCAAAGTGCCGACAGCCTTTTCGCAACATTATCCCCAGGCAAGCTACCGGGTTGTCAACAGGGATAATTATTCGGACTTCATTTAAAACCGGAGGATCTGGCCGGCAGCGCCTCGTAAAATCAATAAAAATAATACTTAACTTTTAACATCCATGCGCATTGCAGTCGGTTTATCGGGCGGGGTAGATTCAAGCGTGGCGGCGCTGCTGCTGAAACGGCAGGGACACGACGTGACGGCGATCTTCATGCAGAACTGGCACGACACTGCCGGCACCCTCCACGGCGACTGCGGGTGGAAAGACGATAAAGCCATTGCGGAACTGGCGGCAAAAAAACTGAACATCCCGTTCCATTTTGTGGATTTAAGCCGCGAGTACCGCCGGAAGGTCGTCGACTACATGTTTGCCGAATATGAACGCGGGCGCACGCCCAACCCCGACGTGCTGTGCAACCGCGAAATAAAATTCGACGCATTCCTGAAAACCGCACTGGATATGGGCGCGGAAGCAGTGGCTACGGGACATTATGCCCGGATCGCCGCCGTGGCCGGCAGCGCGCCGCCCGCGTATGCCCTGCTCGCCGGCGCCGACCCGAACAAAGACCAGAGCTACTTCCTCTGCCAGCTGTCACAAGCGCAGCTGGAGAAAGCGCTGTTTCCCGTCGGGCACCTGTTAAAGCCGGAAGTACGCCGCCTGGCTGCCGAAGCGGGCTTGCCGACGGCCGGCAAAAAAGATTCGCAGGGCATCTGCTTTGTCGGGAAAATAGACCTGCCGGTATTCCTGCAACAGAAACTGGCCGCCAAAAAGGGCGACGTCATTGAAATTCCACCGGCCTTTTGCGGGGAAAGGCAAGCGCCGGGCAGCCTCGAAGAACGCTGTGCGCCCTGCGGCTATGACCCCGGTGCGGGGAAAAAAATCGGCGAGCACAGCGGCGCGCATTTTTACACCATCGGGCAGCGAAAGGGGCTGGGCATCGGCGGACGCGTGGCGTCGCTGTTTGTACTGGCAACCGACGTCGAAAAAAACATCATCTACGTCGGAGAAGGCCAGCACCACCCGGGGCTGCTGCGGAAAGGCCTGCGCATAGCCGCCCCCGATGTGCACTGGATTCGCCCCGCAACAGCAATGAGCGCAGGCGAAGAGCGGCAGTACCGCGTACGGATTCGCTACCGCCAGCCCCTGCAGCCGGCCACGCTCTGCCGCCGTCCCGACGCCCTCTACATCGTCTTCGACCGGCCGCAGCGCGGCATCACCCCCGGACAGTTTGCCGCATGGTACGACGGCGACGAACTCGCCGGCTCCGGAGCAATCAGCCAATTTTGAATTTTGAATTTTGAATTTTGAATGGCGGCAAGCGGTCAATGGCGTAAGCCATCAGCCAATTTTGAATTTTGAATGGCGGCAAGCGCGTAATGGCGTAAGCCATTCAAAATTCAAAATTCAACCTTCAAAATTGTTCTGTAGCGCGAAGGTCAGTTCTGCGCCGAACAGTATAATGATCCAGCTCAGGTGCAGCCAGAGGCAAAGCATCGGCACGGCGGCAAAAACGCCATAAATGGCGCTGTATTTCGAGATAGACAGCTGCGAAAAGATATACAGATTCTCTGCCAGCTGGAATGCCGTGCCGGTGACCAGGGCGGCGGCCAGCGCAGGCCTGACGCGGACTTTGGTATAAGGCACGGCAACGTAAATAAAGGTAAACAGAAGATAAACCAGGATAAACGGAACAAGCGTCCCGAACAGCGGCCCCACATGCTCCAGCAGCGGGATGCCGTGCGTCAGCGACCCCGCGTGGTAGCGGAGCGACAGCGACAGGCTGCCGGAAAACGCAAGCACCGGCGGCGCCGTGAGTATAAACGCCGAATAGCCGATGAACCTGCGCAACAGCGGGCGCGGCCGCTGCACCTGCCACACGTAGTTGAACGCCCTCTCGATATGGCGCAGCACCGTCAGCACCGACCACAGCAGGAAAACCATGCCCGACCAGCGCAGCCAGCCCGTCCCGGCGTTCGCCATGGCGTTGTCCGCCAGCCGGACGATAAAGTCAACGGCTTCCGGATAATCGTCGAACTGCTGGTACAGCGCGTTCCGCAGCATCTCCGAAATGCCCAGACCCCTTGATACGGCAAACAGGACGGTAAGCATGGGAACGATCGACAGGATCGAATAAAACGACAGCGCCGAGCACCGGAGCAGCACCCTGTCGGCGAAAAAGCGGCGGAACGCTGTGAACAGCGCCTTCAGCAGCCTGATGAAAAAACCGTCCGTACACATGCAGTTGAGAGCTTATTTAGTTGAAAGTTGAAAGTTGAAAGCTGAAAGTTGGCTGGCGCGATATGCGATATGCGATATGCGATATGCGATATGCGATATGCGATATGCGATATGCGATATGCGATATGCGATATGCGATATGCGATATGCGATATGCGATATGCGATATGCGACAGGCGACAGGCGACAGCTTCCCATCGCATATCGCCCATCGCATATCGCATATCGCCATGACGCGCTTTGCGCAACTCATAACTCATAATTCATAACTCATAATTCATCATGTGATGTTGAACGTCACGTCAAACCGCCCTTTGTATTTGCCCTTGCCGTGGAGCGCGAGGTCGGCGGTACCGGCGTTGACATTATTCCTGTACGTCACCGAGAAATCCTTTGCGAACACCAGTTCCACGGCCGGCTTGCCCTCTTCGCGCCACCAGGCCTTCGGGAGGGG
>JAIRYH010000016.1 GCA_031267855.1 Prevotellaceae bacterium | reverse complement strand
CGTTAGCCGGTTCTTAGTTCTTAACTCTTAGTTCTTAACTTTTGCAGCTGTCGGGGCTGTTTTCAAACACAAACACTAATTACAAAACAACCCCCTGCTGCGATTTTTATTCACTGCCAATGATTGCAGCATGTTTTGTTAAACATGGTCTGCAATTGTTTTCTTCAACTTTATTAAGATTTTGTTCCTTATTCCATAAAAAAACCAAGAGTAGAGGTGGCGCTATACTTATCAATAATCAAGGTCTTGGAAACCCAACGCATCATTAAGTACAGCAACCCGCGTCCACTCCTGGCGAAGGTGCTCTTACTTGTATTCATAATGCGTTTTAAAATTTTCCAAGTTTTGATTATTGCGAAGAATAAAAGTTAAAGCGATATATTTTCGATATATCTAAAGTCAGTACGTCAAGGAGCACACAATAACGTCGCAAATATAGAACAATATTTTTTATCTGCAAACTTTATCTGCAAAAAAATTAATTCTATTACAGTAGCCGTTTGAACTTAGTCCTGCACCGGCATTCCGTAAGTCTTTAAATTTTCAGCGTCTTTTTTGTAACTTTGCGCGCGTTATGCAGATTGTAACGCTTATCACCGACTGGCAGCCTTCCGGCTATTATGTGGCGACGCTTAAAGCCCGCCTGCTGTCGGCATTGCCGGATATAACCGTTGTGGACATCTCGCACCGGGTGGCGGCGTTCAATACTTTGCAGGCGGCGTTTTTGCTGCGTCATACGTATGCGCATTTCCCGGCGGGTACGATTCATCTTGTCGGTGTGAACAGCGAGCCTTCACCGGCAAACCATCTGGCGGTGGCGGCGGCAGAGGGCTATTTTTTTATAGCGCCGAATAACGGATTGCTCTCGCTGGCGCTGGACAATGCGCCGGAGTATGTCACGGATTTGCTCATTCCGGGGGGGGCGGGCGGATTCAAGGCGTTGCGGTTATTTGTCCATGCGGTGCAAGCCATTGTTGCCGGCGGCGTCAATAAAACGGGCATGCGGAAAGCCTTGCAGCGGTCGCTGCTTAGCCGTCCGGCGTATGACGGGACGTTTATTTCGGGACAGGCAGCCTATATTGACGCCTACGGCAATGTGATTACAAATATCGACCGGCAATTGTTTGAAACGGCTTGCCGGAAGCGGCGTTTCGAGATTTATGTACAGTCGCATCACAATAAATTAACGCGCGTGTCGCGCTATTACGATGATGTGGCGCCGGGTGAATTGCTGGCATTATTCAATTCCCTGCAGCTGCTCGAAATAGCCGTCAATCAAGGCAACGTAGCGCAGCGCGAGCAATTGGACATGAGCTCTTCGGTGCGGATAAAATTTATATAATGTGTCCGCTCCGGCGGGGTCGCTGTTGAGAGAAACAATAAAAAAACAGATATTATGACTGCAAAAAAATCAATCCGGAAACCGGTATTAACAAATCTTCCGGCAAAGGAAGGGCGGGGGATAGCCCCGTTTCGCCGGCTGCTTGCCATCATGGATGAATTGCGCGAAAAATGCCCGTGGGATCGCGAGCAAACTTTCGCCAGTCTTCGTCCGCAAACTATTGAGGAAACCTATGAACTGAGCGAGGCCGTGCTGCAGGAAGATTACGAAGCGATGTGCAAAGAGCTTGGCGATGTGTTGCTGCACGTTGTTTTTTATGCTAAAATGGGTGAAGAAGGCGGGCATTTTACCATTGACGATGTGATTAATAAATTGTGCGAGAAACTTATTTTCCGCCACCCGCACGTATTCGGCGAAACAGCGGTAAACGACGCCGCCGGTGTAATTCAAAACTGGGAACAGCTGAAACTGCAGGAAAAAGACGGCAATAAAACCGTGCTGTCCGGCGTGCCGGCGCATTTGCCGTCGCTCGTGAAGGCGTACCGGATACAGGATAAAGCGCGCGCCGTAGGCTTCGATTGGGATGTGCGCGAACAGGTATGGGAAAAGGTAACGGAAGAAATAAACGAGCTGAAAGCAGAACTTGCCTCCGGTACGCCCGACAGCGTGGAAGACGAATTCGGCGACCTGCTGTTTTCTATTGTCAATGCGGCGCGCCTCTACAAAGTCAATCCCGATACGGCGCTGGAGCGAACGAACCGGAAATTTATCCATCGTTTTAATTACCTCGAACAGCAAACCATCCGGAAAGGGCGTTCGCTAAAAGATATGACGCTCGACGAAATGAATAAAATCTGGGAAGAAGCAAAGCGGATGTGAGCCTTAATGACAAAAGTGCTGTTGCGTATTCATTTTTAAATTACATGGAGATGTTCCAGTACGATTTTTGCGCCGATGGCAATGAGGATAATGCCGCCAAGCAGTTCGGAGCGGGCGCCGATGCGTTTGCCCAGGTAGCTGCCGCCCATCAGCCCGGCAGCAGCCACCGTAGCGGTAATTGCAAACACCAGTCCGCATTCCGTAAACAATCCGGAACGTGATAAATTGAGCAACGCCAGACTCACGCCTACCGCCAGGGCATCAATACTGGTAGCCAGCGCAACAATAAGCAGTATGCGCGGGTTTTGCAGGTTGGTGGTGTGTGCCGCTTCCTTTTCCGAGCTTTCCCAAATCATTTTCCCGCCGATGAATGCCAGCAGTACAAAGGCAATCCAGTGGTCGAAAGCCGCAATGTAGGCGCTTATCGACGTGCCCAGCAGCCAGCCGGTAAAGAGCATGGCTGTTTGCGCCGCCGCCAGGGTTATGGCAATTTTTGTAATGCGCCCCGCCGTGTGGGTTCTGCCTGCGCTGCCGGACAGCGATACGGCAAATGTGTCGAAACACAAGCCCAGCGCCAGTAATAATAATGAAAGGAAAGACATTTGTTGAATTATGAATTATGAGTTATGAGTTGATGTGATGATTGTCCGGTGCGCCGGCGCTAATTCATAATTAATTTTTGAGCAGTTCTTTTGCGTTGTCAATGGCTGCCTGTGTGATGTTTTGCCCACTCAGCATTTTGGCAATTTCCATCACCCGTTCGTCGGCATTGATCAATTTCATCCGCGTAACGGTGGCGCCGGCAGCATCCAGTTCCTTGTACACTACGAAATGTGCGTGTCCCTTGCTGGCTATCTGCGGCAAGTGCGTAATGTTTATTACCTGCATGTTTTTCGACAAGCCGGCAATAATAGTTCCCATTTTGTCCGCTACTTCGCCGGAAACACCGGTATCAATTTCATCGAAAATAATGGTAGGCAGTCCGGAACTTTTTACCAGCAGCGATTTCAGGCACAACATCAATCGCGATATTTCGCCGCCCGACGCCACGCGCGAAATTTCCTGCGGCATCATTTCTTTGTTTGCCGAAAAAAGAAACTGCACCAAGTCGTTTCCGGTTGCCGTGAAAGCGTCCGTTTCGGTGATGGAAACGGTAAACACCGCATGGGGCATGCCAAGCAGTCGCAGCATATCTGTTGTATACTGCGTAACGGAAAGCGTTATTTTTTTTCTGTTTTGCGAAAGTTGGGCTGCCGTTTCTTTTAGCTGTTCAAGCTGCTTCCCGCATGTTTGCTGCCATTCCGCCAGTTGCCGGTCGTAATTTTCAATGGCGTGAATATTTATTTCCATTTGTGACTGCAATGCCAGTAAAGCATCTATCGAATCGACTTTGTGTTTTTGCTGGAGGGCATAAATGGTGTTTAAGCGGCTTTCCACGAATACCAGCCGGTTGGGGTCGGTAGTTATTTTTTCGTTGTCCGCTGCTATTTCAGTTGCCACATCGCGCAATTCTACCCGGCATGAAGCAATGCGCTCCGCCGCCGCCGCCGCCGCCGGCAAGACAGCGGCAATACGCAGCATACTTTGTCCTGCCTCGCGCAGCAAATTGTCTGCCGAATTTTCGTCATCCTGCAGCAATGCGCTGCTTTTTGCCAAAGCCAGTTTTATTTCTTCCGCATGGGTCAGCTGTTTCAATTCGTCTTCCAGTTCCTGCTGTTCCCCGGATTTCAGTTGCACCGTTTGTAGTTCGCCGTACTGGAATTGTAGATAATCATAATCGGATTTGCTGCGGGCGGCTTTATCCTGCAAGTCCTGCAACCGGGTGCAGGCTGTTTTGTAAGCGGAAAAAATTTTGCGGTATTGCTGCAGCAGTTCGTTGTTCCCTGCCTGCGCATCAAGCACCGACATTTGAAAAGCCGAAGAGTTGAGTATTAAATTCTGGTGCTGCGAATGGATGTCAATGAGCCGGTCGCCCAAATCTTTCAAGGTATTCAGCGTGACGGGCACATCATTTACAAATGCGCGCGACTTGCCTCCCGGCACAATCATGCGGCGGATAGTAAGGGCGTGGGTGTCGTCTATGTCATTTTCTTCAAAAACACCTGACAGCCCATATCCGTCAATGGAAAATTCTCCTTCTACCACGCAATTTTTTGTATCGTCTTTGAGTGCGGATGTATCGGCGCGCTGTCCCAAAATAAGCGACAGTGCGCCCAGCAGGATGGATTTTCCGGCGCCGGTTTCACCTGTGATAATGCTTAAACCACCCGGAAAAGCAATGTGCAGCTTGTCTATCAACGCATAATTTTCTATGGTCAGTGATTGCAGCATGTGGAAGGATTAAGAATTATGTGTTTGTCGGATTCCTTATCCGTTATTAAAACGGGTTGGTATTTTCTTTTAGCTTTTTATACTTTTGTTCATTGGCTTTATCCATTTCCGTAAGGATTTGAAAGATGCGGCTACGGTCCTGCTGTGGCGCTTCCGAAAAAATATTTACTATTTCATCGGCTTTTGCGTCAAAAAATAATTTCAGGAAAAACAGGTAGGGGTCGGGGCGTTCGCGATAAATCCGTTGAATATCCAACAAGGCATTCATCACCTCGTCGCGCCCGTCGGCTATTTGGTCGCTCATGCGGTCGAGTCCCAGCCGGTGGTATTTGTAGTATGCGCCGCGTTCCATGTTGTATTTGGCGTTGAGTATATTTTCAATCATCCAGTAGCGGTTGTTGCGCGAGCCGTCGTAAGGTTTCCATCCGCTTTCCGTGGCATTTTGTGCAAGCGATACGATTTGTTCCGCTTTTTTAAACCATTCGGCGCCGCCGCGCAACGAAAATGTATCATAGTCCAAACCCAATATTATGTAGGCATAAAATGCCATCAATGACGGTAACGGCGTGTATTGGTTCTCGTTAAATTCTATTTTATCGTATTCGATGTAACGGAACGCAATCTCATTGTCCATGAAGTTCAATACCGGCGAAGAGTAAGCGCTTCCATACACCGGTCGGCTCAACTGCACCTGCAGTGAACCTTTGAAATCATTCGCACCGAGCTGTTCGTTGATGGTTATAAAAATGGAACATTCGATACGTTCGTCTGTAGCATATATGTGCGGCGTCCATGCCGTATTGTTCATAAATTCGTACAAATCCCGCTGTAGCGTATTGAATATGGATTTATTGGTTCCCTGTATCCGTGCGGAATTTATGCTGATATTGCAGCGCAGTTCCTGCGCCTGCAGATTTATTGTCCACAAAAAAACAATCAGTAAACTAATTTTTTTCATTTATGTATCGTATCAATAATCAGTCGTAAGGACAAGCCGCACCAAGCGTACACAATCATCACATCATCACATCAACCATCCTGTCTATAATCGCTTCGGCTGCCTTTTGCTTTGTTTGCAGCGGACAGGTTTCGACGGTTCCGTTTTTTTGTATGATGGTTATTTTATTTGTGTCGCCGCCGAATCCTGCGCCTTCGTCGTTCAATGAATTTAGTACAATCATGTCGAGGTTTTTGGATTGTAATTTCTTTTGTGCATTGGCTAATTCGTTATCAGTTTCCAGGGCAAACCCGATGGTCTGTTGGTTTTCTTTCTTTTGCTGTCCCAGCGTAGCGGCAATGTCTGCAGTCGGTTTCAACGCCAATGATACCGGTTCTTTTTCCCGTTTGATTTTATGTGCTGATTTTTCAGCCGGAGTATAATCAGCTACAGCAGCGCAGAGGATAGCAGCGTCTGCTTCGGCAAAGCGTCCGGTAACGGCTTCATACATTTCAGCCGCCGTAGTAACGCGCACTAATTCGACCCCTCGCGGAGTCGGCAATGCCGCAGGGCCGCTCACTAAAATCACTTGTGCGCCGCGGTCGGCGAGTTCTCCGGCAAGTGCATAACCCATTTTCCCGGATGAATGGTTGCCGATAAACCGTACCGGGTCTATCGCTTCGTAAGTAGGGCCTGCCGTTACAAGAACGGTTTTACTGCTGAATGATTTTTTTTTTACGAACAGTTGCTCGACAAAAGCAGCTATTCGGTCGGGTTCTTCCATACGTCCCTTGCCGTCCAGTCCGCTTGCCAGTTCGCCTGCCGGAGGTTCGATAATGTGGACACCGTATTTTTGCAGCGTCTGCAAATTACATTGCGTCGCCGGGTGCTTCCACATGTCTGTATCCATTGCCGGTGCTGCTATTACTGGACAGCGCATGGATAAATACGTTGTGAGCAATAAATTGTCGGCGATGCCATGCGCCATTTTCGCCAGTGTATTTGCTGTCGCCGGCGCCACGACATAGGCGTCTGCCCACAAACCGAGGCTCACGTGGCTATTCCAGTCGCCGTTTTCGGGATTGTAAAAATCCGCCAGTATGGGATGCTTTGACACGGTAGCCATTGTCAGCGGCGTGATGAAATGTTTTGCCATCGGCGTCATTATCACACGCACTTCGGCGCCGGCTTTTACCAGTGTGCGCACCAGCACGGCAATTTTGTAAGCGGCAATACCGCCGCTCACGCCCACTAATATATGTTTGCCCCGTAACATAAGCAACTGCGGTCAGAATTATGAATTGCGACAAGCGCACAGTGGCGTCAGCCAATTCATAATTCATAATTAAACTCAGTCTTTGTTTTCTTCGATTTTCCGGTAATAGATTTTCCCCTCTTCAAATTCTTTGATGGCAGACAAAGTGGGTTTGGGCATGCGTTCGAACTGGCGCGATACTTCTATCTGTTCGCGATTTTCAAACGTTTCGTCCAATGAATCGGAATGTCCGGCAAATTCTTCCATCCGGTGATTTAATTCCTGTTTTATTTCGGCTGCAATTTGATTGGAACGTTTGGCAATAATCATCGTCGATTCGTAGATATTGCCTGTTTCCTGCGATATTTTACCAAGATCGCGGGTAATGGTGTTTGTTACCGTTTGCGAGTGTTTTTCCATGTTGATTTTTTAACTGTTTTATTTTTCCGTTTCTCCTGTTTCTTCCGTTACCGACTTGTCATTACCTATCGCTTTCGTCGCGTCCGTATTCATTTTATCCACTTCCTTGCGATATTTTGAATTGGGAAATTCGCTGATAAAATTATAGTATTCGTCAATGACCGCCTGAAAACGGTCTTTTTGCAGGTGATGAAAACTGTTTTCCGCATATTTATAAGCCGAAGCAACCAGCAGATAGAGTATTTCCTCGCGGTACCGGCTATCGGGATGGTCTTTCAGTGTCGTGCGCAGCGCGGTAGTTGCCGCTTTATAGTTTTCTATAAGGTAATACAACCTTGCCGATTCATACTGCTTTTCATCCAGCCGCTGTTCCATGGTTTCTTTCATTTTCAGGCAGTCTTCCTTGTGTTGTGTTGCCGGAAAATTATAAAAAAATTCTTCGATAGCCGACAATGCTTTGTACGTGGGCGTTTGGTCAAGCTCGTAGCGGTGCGTCTGTGCGTACAGGCAGTTTATGCGCAACATCGTAGCTTCTTCTACAAACGGGCTGCGCGGGAAAGTAGTCCGGAACTGTTCAAAATAAACTTCCGCCGTATAAACGTCGCCCCACAAGTAGTAACTTTTAGACAACAGGAAATGCAGGCTGTCGTCCTGTTTTGTTCCCCTGTAAAACATTGCCGCCTGGTCGAACAGGGTAGCCGCGCGTTCGTATTTTCCATTTTCGTAATACTCTTTTGCTGCCCGGTATTTCAGTTCGTAGTCGGTGCTTTTGGTAATTTTATCGTATTGCGTGGTACAGCCTGTAGCCAGCAACAGCCACATGCCGGCAAGCAGTGAGCCGTGGTAGTGTATTTTTATTCCGCACATATTTTTATTGTTCCGTTAAAAACCGTTCCGCATCAATGGCTGCCATGCAACCCGAAGCAGCGGCAGTAATAGCTTGTTTATAGGATATGTCCTGTACATCGCCGGCGGCAAAGACGCCCGGCACGTTGGTATGCATGGTTTTCCCTTTGGTAATGATGTAACCCTGTTCATCCGTTTCCACGAATTTTTTAAACAGGTCGGTATTCGGATGATGACCGACAGCCGGAAAGAAACCGTGTATGTCGATTTTCTTTTCCGCACCGCTCTTGTGCTGCAATAATGCGCCATGCAGTCCGGCGTCGTCGCCCAACAGTTCTTTTGTTGTGTGTTCCCAAAGGATTTCAATTTTCGGATGAGCAAGCACCCGCTCCTGCATGGCTTTGGAAGCGCGTAATACATTGCGGCGCACAATCAGGTAAACCTTGCGGCAGATACCCGCCAGATACGTGGCTTCTTCGCAGGCTACATCGCCGCCGCCAACCACTGCCACATCCTTGTTCCTGTAAAAGAAACCGTCGCATGTGGCACAGGCGGAAACGCCCTGTCCGCGGTACTTTGTTTCCGAATCCAATCCCAGATACTTTGCCGTGGCGCCGGTGGCGATAATGAGTGTTTCGGCTTCGAGTGTTTGCGTTTCATCGACAGTGATTTTAAAAGGTCGTTGCGACAAGTCTGCCGCCGTTACCGTGCCGGAACGGAGATCTGCCCCGAACCGCGCCGCCTGCGCCTTGATGTCCGACATCATGTCCTGCCCCGATATGCCGTCCGGATAACCCGGGAAATTTTCTACGTCGGTAGTGGTTGTGAGCTGTCCGCCCGGCAATATGCCTTCGTACAGCACCAACTGCACATTGGCGCGCGACAGATAAATCGCCGCCGTATAGCCCGCAGGCCCACCGCCCACAATCAAACATTTTACTTTTTCTGCTTCCAAATTCATTTTATCCATCTAATAAAAAGCCTGCAAATATACAAAAAAAATCAGGAATATGGGCGGAATGCAGATTCAAGCAATAAATGGTAGATTCAAGTATCAAATGCATAAATTAAGTAAACATTTTACAGAAGAGGTTGACGGGTTTATCAAAATGGATACACTTTCGCGGTCTCCGGTTTAATTTTTTTTGAAATTCATAA
>JAIRYH010000015.1 GCA_031267855.1 Prevotellaceae bacterium | reverse complement strand
AACCTTTGACTTTTTGGCAGCGGCCACGGGGACGCACGTTCCCCGCAGGTCGTTGACCTGCGGTTATGAAAAGCGCGCCCTTCGGGCGGCAGTGCATAATTTCTACTGCTGATTCGCATAATTCATAACTAACTTTCAACTTTCAAATCAAGAGGTACCGGCCGGTTCACCGATGATGAACCGGCCGGTTCACCGCCGGTGAACAAAACAGGCTATGCTGCGCCCTGTTTCCGACAGCGTTTCCCCGGCACAGCAGCCGTCCATAAAGCCGCAACCATCCGCATTTGTGAAAAAAAGACTGATAACTATTCCGGGAATAACGTTCAACCTGCCGCATTATGCCTTACTTTTGCAGTAATTTCATTTAAAACCGAGGCAAACATGAATACAATTCCTTCTTCCGAACTGATCATCAACAGCGATGGCAGTGTTTTTCATTTGCACATAAAGCCGCATGAACTGGCGGATACCGTCATTTTGGTGGGCGACCCCGGACGGGTAAAAACGGTGTCGCATTATTTTTCAACCGTAGAATCGCAGGCGGAAAACCGTGAATTTGTAAGCGCAACGGGGCGGTACGGGGGGAAACGCATGACCGTTGTGTCTACCGGCATCGGCACGGACAATATTGATATTGTGGTGAACGAGCTGGACTCCCTGGCAAATATTGATTTCAAAACGCGCACCGTGAAGCCGGAGCACCGGAAGTTAACGATATTGCGGCTGGGAACTTCCGGCGGGCTGCAGCCCTGCCTGAAACTGGGCGACCTCGTGTTCTCCTCGATTTCCATAGGCTTCGACGGGCTGTTGAATTTTTATGCACGCCGCGACGAGGTTTGCCTGCCGGATTATGAAGCGGCGTTTGTTGCGCACACACACTGGAGCGCACGGCACACGGCGCCGTATTTTGTGCGCGCTTCGGACAGGCTGGTGCAGCTTTTTTCCGATGCCACCGTGGAAGGGATGACTGTTTCCGCTCCCGGGTTTTATGGCCCCCAGGGACGTGTACTGCGCCTGCCCCTGGCGCATCCGCAAATCAACGAACGGATAGAAAGTTTCCGTTTTGATAACCGGTGCATCATGAATTTTGAGATGGAAAGCTCTGCCATTGCCGGGTTAGCCCGGTTATTGGGGCACGATGCCGGCACGGTCTGCTGTATCATCGCCAACCGCGTGGGTTTGACGGCGCTTGCCGACTACAGGCCCGACGTACAAAAAATGATAGAAATGGCGCTGGAAAAATTGAGCAGTGCAACGTAAGTTTTTTTTTAATTATCCGGCTGTTTTATGGCGCTTCAGGAAATAGATACACTGGTGAACCTGCTGGACGACCCCGATGCCGTTGTTTACAGCGCCGTAACGTCGCGCTTTTTGGAACAGGGCGCCGTAACGGTCCCCCATTTGGAAAAGGCATGGGCGCACAGCCATGATGCAGGTATCCGCGAACGCATTGAAGCGATAGTCCGGCAAATTCATTTGCAGGACACGCTGCAGGGCATGCGGCAGTGGATTGACAGGAAACAGCACAATTTACTGGAAGGCGCCTACTGGATCGCGAAGCAGCGCTACCCCGGCCTCTGCCTGCTGCAGCTGCAAAATGCCATTGACGATATCCTGAAAGATATCTGGGTGGCTACGTCGGACGAGTCGCTGCCCGTGTTGAATAAACTGAATATTTTTAATCATCTCTTTTACCGCACGCACCTGTATGCCGATACCGCCGAAACGCTGAATCCGGCTTACTGTTTTATCAATCACGTGCTGGAAACAAAGTGCGGCAACGGTATTTCGCTTGGATTATTATACCTGCACCTGGCGCAGCAAGCGGGTTTCCCGATGCATGGCGTGTGCCTTCCCGGCGCGTTCCTGCTGGCTTATACCAACGCTTCCGGCGAGGCGCTGTGTTATGTCAACCCGTTTAAAAACGGAATATGGGTGGGAAAACAGGCGCTGACCGGCTATCTTCAGCAGTGCGGCATGGCTTACCGTTCCGAATACTGTATGCCCTGCGACAACGTAACGGTTGTGCTGCGACTGGCGGAATATGTCGTGTTTGCTTACGAGCAGGAAAGTAACGCGTCGCAGGCGGAGGCGTACCGGGCTTTTCTGCCGCTTTTCGGAAACCGTACCACGCATTTCATCGAAGAGTAGTCCCGCGGGGGCGCGGCTCAGAACAGTCCGTGCAGTTGGGCGTCCACCTTGTCGATAACGGCGCTTAAATCTTCCGGCGTTTCATTGAATTTAACCGTATCAATGTCGATGATGAGTTTGCGTCCGGTATATTGACCCATCCATTCTTCGTACAGTTCATTCAACCGCGTCAGGTAGTCAATGCGGATGCCGGCTTCGTAATCGCGGCCGCGTTTTTGTATTTGATATACCAAAGTGGGCACCGACGAACGGAGGTAAATCAGCAAATCGGGCGGCGTAACCAGCGAAATCATCAGACTGAACAGCGACCTGTATGTGTCGAAATCGCGGGACGACATTAATCCCATGCCATGCAGGTTGGATGCAAAAATGCAGGCGTCTTCGTATATCGTGCGGTCTTGAATAATCGTTTCTTTTGATTTTTTTATTTCTACGATACTTTCGAAGCGCACATTCAGGAAATAAACCTGCAAATTGAACGACCAGCGTTGCATCTCCTGATAAAAATCCCTCAGGTAAGGATTGTCGTCTACATCTTCGAATTTGGGATGCCAGTTGTAATGATGTGCCAACAGGCCTGTGAGTGTGGTTTTGCCGCTACCTATGTTGCCGGCTACTGCGATGTGCATATTAGTGATATGTTTAGTTTGGGAAAGCGAAGATACAAAAATTTTATGAGCGGCAAAACACTTTGTGGCTGCTGGGGCTGATTTTTTGCGGAGGCGCCGCCGGTTTCGCTGTACCCATCCGTGTTCCGGCCGTCCATGCGCTGCCTGCCTTTATCCCAGCAGCACGCTGATATTGGACACGAACAGCCGCACGGACATGGCGATTAAAATAATGCCGAAAAATTTCCGCAACACGTAAATGCCGCCCTTTCCGATCATCCGTTCCACCAAAGACGTTTTCCGCAGGACGAAATAAAGGATCGCCATGTTCATGATGATGGCGATAATAATATTGACGGCGTGACATTCCGCACGCAGCGACAGGGTAGTGGTCAGCGTGCCGGGACCGGCAACCAGCGGAAACACCACGGGGATGAACGTCGTGTATCCCGGCGGCGCGGTATTGCGGAACAGTTCGACATCGAGCGTCATCTCAATGGCGAGGGCAAAAAGGATCAGCGATCCGGCAACGGCAAACGAGGCGATATCCGTGCTGAACAGCGCCAGCACCCCCTCGCCGGCAAAAAGAAACAGCACCACAACCATCAGCGAAAGGAATGCGGCGCGACCCGCATGGATTTCCTTCCCCGAAGCGGACAGGTTTACAAAAATCGGAATAGAGCCGGTTACATCAATGACGGCGAAAAGCACCATGAATGCCGTCAGGATCTCTTGAATATTCAAATATAACTCCATTTTGTTTTTTTTATCAATGGAAACAAAGATACAAAAAATTAAGCTATTTTTGTAAAAAATTAAACAATGAAGACATCAGAAAAGACCGATATTGCCGCGCTCGGCGAATTTCAACTCCTCGACCGGCTGGCAAAAATTATTGATATCAAACAGCCTTCCACCGTGAAAGGCATTGGCGACGACGCGGCTGTCGTCTGTTATAAAGAGGCGGCAACCGTGGTGTCTGCCGGGCTGTTCATGGAAGGCGTCCACTTTGATTTAACCTACACGCCGCTGCAGCACCTCGGCTATAAGCTGGTTACGGCGGGCGTCAGCGACATTTATGCCATGAACGCCATGCCGCGCCAGATATTGCTGTCGGCCGGCGTGTCGAAACGTTTTGCGGTCGAAGACCTCGAAACGCTGTATGACGGCGTGAAAATCGCCTGCGAACACTACGGGCTTGATCTGGCGGGCGGCAACACCACGGCATCGCTAACCGGACTGACCCTGCACATTACCGCTGTCGGCGAAGCGCCGGAAGAAAAAATCGTGTACCGTTCCGGCGGTAAAAAAACCGACCTGCTGTGCCTCTCCGGCGATTTGGGCGCCGCCTACATGGGCGTGCAGCTGCTCGAACGCGAAAAACGCGTATTCGACGGAAACCCGCTGAAACAGCCGCAGCTGGAAGGATACAATTATATCCTGCAGCGCCACCTGAAACCCGAAGCCCGCAGGGATATTATTGACCTGCTGGCGCAAAACGGCATTGTCCCGACGGCGATGATTAACGTGCGCAACGGCCTGGCGTCGGATGCGCTGCACCTCTGCAAACAGTCGCATTGCGGCGTGCGCATTTATCTGGAGCGGCTGCCCGTGGCATCGGAAACATTCAGGTTTGCCGATGAAATACACATCGATGCGGTTACCGCAGCCCTGCATGGCGGCGATGATTACGAGCTGCTGTTTACCGTGCCCGTGGCGCTGTACGACACGATGTGCAAGGAATTGCCGGGCATAGACGTCATCGGCCACCTGTGCGACGCCTCCGAGGGCGCCTGCCTCCTCACGCCCGACAACCAGGCGCTGGAACTGAAAGCGCCGGGATGGACACCGCTATAAGCTGCGCAATGCCCAAATCGCACTGTGGCGCCCATTTGATTTACGGATTTACAGATTTACGGATTTACAGATTTGGCTGGCGCATCAGCGTCGCACCACCCGCGCCGAACCCATAGAAAAAAATCCTGAGATTAAGTTTGCAATATAAAAATATTGTTCTATATTTGCGCCGGTTTTATGTGCTCCTTGACGTACTGATTTTAGGTATATTTAAAAAAATATATCGCTTTAACTTTTATTCTACAAAAATCGAAATCTGGAAAATTTCAACTAATCGTGAGTATAAGTAACAGCAATCCTGCCAAGAGTGGATGTGGGTTGTTATACTTATTCGATTAGTGGGTTTCCAGAACCTCGATTTTTAGTAAGTGTAACATCCCATTTCCGCTCTTGGTTTTTTATGGTATAAGGAGCAAATCACAGTAAAGGTTGAAGAGATGAATTGCAGAGATAATGTTTCTGCAATCACTGGCAGTGAATAAAAATCGCAGCAGGGGGTTGTTTTGTAATTAGTGTTTGTGTTTGAAAACAGCCCCGACAGCTGCAAAAGTTAAGAACTAAGAGTTAAGAACTAAGAACCGGCTAACG
>JAIRYH010000011.1 GCA_031267855.1 Prevotellaceae bacterium | reverse complement strand
AAATTATGCGACAGGCGACAGGCGATATGCGATATGCGACCCGCGACTTGCGACGGGCGACCGGAAGCTGTCGCATATCGCGTATCGCATATCGCGTATCGCCTGTCGCATATCGCATATCGCATATCGCATATCGCGTATCGCATATCGCATATCGCCTGTCGCCTGTCGCATATCGCATAGCCCTGTACTGTTGATTTCGCCCTTTCAGGGCGTTGCCGGATGGCAGGCGCATATCATTTTAACGGCTGATTCGCATGAGTTATAAACTGGCTGACGCCACTGCGTGCATGCCGCAATTTATAATTAAAATTCGTATCTTTGTGACCATTGAAAATATTTATTTATGGTAGCTAATTTAAAAGAATTTTTCTCGGACAGTGCCAACAACATGAAATCATCCGCCATCCGGGAATTGCTGAAAGTATCGCAGCAGCCGGAAATCATTTCCTTTGCCGGCGGCCTGCCCGCCCCCGACCTGTTTCCCGTCGAAATATTAAAGAAAATCGCTGCGGAAGTGCTGGACACCGACAGCGCCCTTGCCCTGCAGTACGGGCCTACCGAAGGAGACCGGCGCCTGCGCGAAATTATCGTAGCGCGGTATCAGCGGGAAGGCATCGACGCCGCGCTGAAAAACGTTATCATTACAACCGCTTCGCAGCAGTGCATTGATATTGTATCCAAACTGTTTTTGAATCCGGGCGACACGGTAGTGTGCGAATTGCCATCCTATCTCGCCGCGCTGCAGTCGTTCGCCGCCTACCGGGTGCATACGGCGGGCGTGCGCCGCAAGAGCGAAATGGACGCCGTTGTCGGGAAGCTGGTGGCGGAAGGCCGCAAGCCCAAATTCATCTACGTCATCCCCGACTTCCAGAACCCCGCCGGCACCACCATGTCGCTCGACGAGCGGAAAACGGTGCTCGACATAGCCCATCGCTACGATGTGCTGGTGGTGGAAGACACTCCTTACCGCGAACTGCGGTTTGAAGGCGAGGCATACCCGAGCCTCTGCCGGCTCGACGGCACGGGGCAGGTGATCACGCTGGGTACATTTTCCAAAATCTTTGTGCCGGGCTTTCGCCTGGGCTGGCTGCTCGCGCACGAGGATATTATTGCCAAAGCCATCGTGGCAAAGCAGTCAATGGACTTATGCTCGCCGGTATTCGACCAGAAAATTACCGCCCGCTTCTTCGACCGGAATTATTTTGACGACAACCTGAAAAAAGTGACGGCCGCCTACCATGAAAAACGCGACGGCATGTTAGCCGCCTTTGAAAAATACATGCCCCGGGGCGTTACATGGACCCGCCCGCAGGGAGGACTGTTCCTTTTCCTTACCCTGCCCGAATCAATGGATGCAAAAGACCTGTTCGACCTTGCCATCAGGGAAAACGTAGCCTTCGTGCTCGGTGAAGCATTTCACTGCGACGGCTCCGGAAAAAACACCCTCCGCATCAATTTCTCGTACATGAGCAAAGAAAGGAACGAAGAAGGCGTAAGGCGCCTGGCAAAAGCCATACGGCAACTGATGGCAGAAGGCTAAGAAGGCGCAGCGTGCAAAGAGGAACCGCGGCGCTTCGCGGAAACAATTTCAAGATTTTAAAAATACACCCCGTGCATCAGCCCCTGCTCCACGCCGCCGGCAAAATCCTTAAATCTTTAACTTTTTACATCATCATACATCATGAAAAAACTTATTACCGTCCTTATCCCCTTACTGGCCATGAACAGCTGTAAACCATCCGTTGCGGTACATTACCCCGCAACCGCAAAGACCGACCATGTCGACACCTATTTCGGCACGCAAGTGCCCGACCCCTACCGCTGGCTCGAAGACGACCGCTCGGATGCCACCGCCGCATGGGTCAGGGAAGAGAACGACGCCACATTCGGCTATCTGGAAAAAATCCCCTTCCGCTCCGCCATCCGCGAAGCGCTGACGAATATGTGGAACTACCCGAAAGAAGGCGTGCCCGGTAAATACGGCGACAAATACCTTGTGTATAAAAACAACGGCCTGCAAAACCAGTCGGTGCTCTACATCCTGGACAGCCTGCATGCCGAACCGCGCGTATTCCTTGATCCGAACACACTGTCGGACGACGGCACAACGCGCGTTGGCGGCATCAGCGTGTCGACCGGCAATAACTACGCAGCCTATACCGTTTCCGCCGGCGGGTCGGACTGGCAGGAGATCCGCATAAAAGACATCCGCGGCAACGACTTGCCCGACGTCATCAAATGGGTTAAATTCGCCGGCATCTCATGGCTGCGCGACGGCTTCTACTACAGCGGCTACGATGCGCCGGAAGGCAGCGCCCTCTCGGAACAGAACCGCTTCAACAAGGTTTACTACCACAAGCTGGGCACGTCCCAGGCAAGCGACCGGCTCATCTACGGCGACCCGGAAAACCCGTTGCGCTACCACCAGGTTCAGGCCACCGACGACGGCCGGTTTCTGATGCTCTCGGTTTCCGGCGGCACCGACGGCAATACGCTGGCGATAAAACCGCTGAAAGAGCCGGGCGCCGGATTCATTCCGGTGACCCCGGACGATTTCGACCACGAATTTGTGCCGGTTACCCATTTCGATGATGCCGTGTATGTCCTCACCAATCACGATGCGCCGCGCTACAGGCTGATGAAAGTAACCGTCGCCGGCGGAAAGCCCCGGTGGGAAACCGTGATTCCCGAAGGCGACGATGTCCTGGTTTCCGCCACGGCGGCAGGCGACAAAATAGTGGCGGAATACCTGCACAACGCCTGTTCGCAGTTATTCATTTTCGACAGGGACGGCAAAGGGAAAACGGCCCTCGCGCTCCCCGGCATCGGCAGCGTCGGCGGCATCAGCGGGAAAAAGGGAGAAAACGAACTGTTCTATTCATTCGCTTCGTTTGCCGTGCCCGCAACCATTTTCCGCATTGCCGACATCAATAACCCGGCGCCGGAACTTTACAGGGAAACGCAGCTGAACGTCCGTCCCGGAAAATACATTACCGAGCAGGCGTGGTACGAGAGCAAAGACGGCACAAGGGTTCCCATGTTCATCGTGTACAAGGAAGGCGTGCGGCGCAACGGGAAAAACCCCGCGCTGCTCTACGGCTACGGCGGCTTCAACATCAGCATGACGCCCTCGTTCAACATTGCCAACATGCTGTTCCTTGAAAGCGGCGGCGTCTATGCGGTGGCCAGCCTCCGCGGCGGCGGCGAATTCGGCAGCGCATGGCACAGGGCCGGCACCGGGCTGCAAAAGCAAAATGTATTCGACGACTTTATTGCGGCAGCAGAATATCTTATAAAAGAAAAATACACTTCCCCCGAAAAACTTGCCATCCGCGGCGGCTCAAACGGCGGACTGCTGGTGGGCGCCTGCATGACGCAGCGTCCCGAACTGTTCAGGGTGGCCCTGCCGGCGGTCGGCGTGATGGACATGCTGCGCTTCCACAAGTTCACCGTCGGATGGGGCTGGGTCGACGACTACGGGTCGAGCGACGACGAAGCGGAATTTCATTACCTGCTGGGCTATTCGCCGCTGCACAACATCAGGCCGGGCGTAGCCTACCCGGCCACGCTCATCACCACCGCCGACCACGACGACCGCGTGGTGCCGGCGCACTCGTTCAAGTTTGCCGCCACCCTGCAGGCCGCCCAGGCCGGCGACAGCCCGGTGCTGATCCGCATCGACACAATGTCCGGCCACGGCGCTTCCTCCACCGCCAAGGCGATTGAAGATTATACCGACCTCTGGGCATTCACGTTTTACAACCTGGGGATGACCCCGGGTGACTGCAAACAATTTTGAATTTTGAAGGTTGAAGATTGAATGGCGGCAAGCGCACAATGGCGTTAGCCAAATCTGTAAATCCGTAAATTTTTCGTTAAGCCGTGTGGGGACGACCCCGGCAGGTCGCCTGCCGACCTCGGTGGGTGTACCCACCG
>JAIRYH010000012.1 GCA_031267855.1 Prevotellaceae bacterium | reverse complement strand
CCGGCGCATCTGCGTCTGTCCTGCCTTTCAGGCAGCGTCCCCGCGGACACACGTTCCCCGCAGGTCGTTGACCTGCGGTTATGAAAATAACGCCCTGCGGGCGGCAGTGCATAATTTCTACTGCTGATTCGCATAAATTATAAAAAATAAGGGGGACAATAATACAAAATAGTTCTAAAGTCAAATGGTCTTTGACCGAACGGTCAAATTCCTTACTGTATCGTCAAAAGTCTGTCAAATGTAGCAGTGCGCGGATCATTCAACAGTTTTCCAATACTGTACTGCGTATAATATGTTTTTGACGCCTTATTTTAACAAGTATTTTCGGATTAATTATTATAAATGAAAGTCCGGATATTCGAACAATAATTATTCCTTGCATCCATGCCTCCGTCCTGTTCGCGCTGCACCTTGCGTTATCCTTGAAAAATGCGTACCTTTGCGCCACCTGTTACAAAATTTAATAACGTAAAAAATATTGAACATGAAAAAAACATCAGCAATCATCGGCGCACTGGTCATGGCGGCCTGCACATCTGCCCCCGACGGGTATGTCATCAAAGGAACCATTACAGGAATAGACAGCGGGAAAGTTATTCTTACTAACAATACGGAACTTTATGCTGTTTCCGACACGGCAATATTGAAAGGCGGAAAATTTACTTTTACGGGAACCGTTACTACGCCCGAAGAGTACAGTATCTATGTAGAAGGCGTAGAAAGCGGATCTGTGGTTTTTTTCCTGGTAAACGGAAAAATCACCATCACAGCCGACATTGCCGCGTTGCATGAAGCCGCCGTTACCGGTCCTCAAATTACGGTGGATGCGCAAAACCTTATACGGAAACGCGATTCACTTCTTCTCGCATCGAGTACACCGCTGCCGGAGGAGTTGTTCGACGCGCTGGAAGACCCCGCTACGCCTGCCGCACAGAGAGCGGAAATGCAAGCGCAGTATGACCAAGTCATGGAGCAGCTGCGTGGCGCGACGGACGAAGCAAGCAAATTATATAAGGCGTATGCGCAGGAAAATCCCTATTCGCCGCTGACCGTATGGTTTATTGCCGCATCCATTACAAACTACCCGCCGGCGGAACTGGCCGCCATTGCGGACTCCATGAAAAAACAACCGTCTTTGCAAAACAACCGTCTTCTGGCACAGATAGCGGAATACGCGGCAAATGCACAAGGCATTGATCCCGGACAAATAGCCCCGGACTTTACACAAGCCACGCCGAACGGAGCGCCGCTGACATTTTCGAGCATTTACAAAAAAAATAAATTGACGATGATTGATTTCTGGGCGTCGTGGTGTGGCCCCTGCCGCCGCTTTAATCCTGCGCTGGTCAAGATTTACAACAAATACCATGCACAAGGTTTTGAAATTGTCGCCGTATCGTGCGATAAGGAAAAAGACGAATGGCTGAAAGCTATTGCCGGCGACAAGCTGACATGGCATCACGTGTCCGATTTGAATTTCTGGAATAATGCGGTCGCCAAACAGTACAACATTCTGTCGATTCCGCAAAATGTATTTGTGAATGCCGACGGCGTCATTGTCGGTAAAAAAGTCACGGAAGAAGCGCTGGAAGATTTTATCAAGGATCAATTAAAATAAACGCCTCCGTATGACCTCCGACGAACTGTTCAAAAACCTGACGGCCCACGCAAAAGAATACGGATTTATTTTCCCGTCGAGTGAAATTTATGATGGGCTGAGCGCCGTGTATGACTACGGGCAAATGGGCGTTGAGCTCAAAAACAACATCAAAAATTACTGGTGGAGCGCCATGGTGCGCCTGCACGACAATATTGTCGGCATCGACAGCGCCATTTTCATGCACCCGCGCATCTGGGAAGCGTCGGGGCACGTGGGCGCATTCAACGATCCGCTGATCGACAACAAGGACAGTAAAAAACGATACCGCGCCGATGTGCTGCTCGAAGAACACATCGCCAGGATTGAGGATAAAATCACAAAAGAAGTAGAAAAAGGACGCAGGAAATTCGGCGAAGCATTTGACGAACCGCAGTTCCGCGCAACCCATCCCAATGTATTGCGCAACGTGGCCAAAGCTGCGGAAATACGGACAAAGATGCATGCCGCGCTCCGTGCCAACGACCTCGACGCCCTGAAGCAACTGATTATTGACTGCGAAATTGTCTGCCCCGTTTCGGGCAGCCGCAACTGGACGGATGTGCGCCAGGTTAACCTGATGTTCAGTACGCAACTCGGCAGCGTGAGCGAAGAAGCAGGCGTGATTTACCTGCGCCCCGAAACGGCGCAGGGTATCTTTGTAAATTTTTTGAACATACAGAAAACCGGTCGCATGAAGATCCCGTTCGGCATTGCACAAATCGGAAAAGCATTTCGCAACGAGATTGTAGCGCGGCAGTTCATCTTTCGCATGCGCGAATTTGAGCAGATGGAAATGCAGTTTTTTGTACGCCCCGGCGAAGAAATAAAATGGTATGAATACTGGAAAAACGAGCGGTTGCGCTGGCACCGGTCGCTCGGACTGGGCAATGAAAAATACCGTTTCCACGATCATGAAAAACTCGCGCACTATGCCAATGCCGCCGCCGACATTGAATTTGATTTCCCGTTCGGCTTCAAGGAACTGGAAGGCATTCACTCGCGCACCGACTTCGATCTGGGACGCCATCAGGAATTTTCGGGACGGAAACAGCAGTATTTCGACCCCGAAACCAACGAAAACTACGTGCCCTACGTAATCGAAACATCCATCGGATTAGACCGCACATTTTTGGCTGTTCTTTCGGCGGCTTACCGTGAAGAGCGCCTGGAGAACGGCGAAGAACGCGTTGTACTGCACATCCCGCCGGTATTGGCGCCGGTGAAACTGGCGGTGCTGCCGCTGGTGAAAAAAGACGGCCTGCCGGAAAAAGCGCGCGAAATATTGCAGGCGCTGCGTTTCGATTTTAATTGCCAGTACGACGAAAAAGACAGCATCGGCAAACGCTACCGCCGGCAGGATGCCATCGGCACGCCGTGCTGCATTACCGTTGACCACCAGACGCTGGACGACAACCGGGTGACCGTCCGCTACCGCGACACGATGCGGCAGGACCGCGTGCCCGTTGACAACCTCCACGGCATCATCGACGAACAGGTGAATTTGCGGAAATGGCTGGGAGCGGCAGGCAGCGGGCAGTAAGCTGCAGGCAGCCGCCACCGTGCGCCTGTCGCAATGCAACTTTCAACTCTCAACTCTCAACTTTCAACTAAAAACATGGACGAACGAAAAGAACCGGCAACGGGCACAAAAGTACAACACGACCGCTATGGCGCAGGCTATATTTTAACGGCTTCGCTGACACATTACGAAATAATCTTTGAACGCGGCGGAAAAATGTCGCTGCTGAAATCGACCGCCATGAACGAAATGGAAATAGTCGAAGAAGCGGAAGCGGCACAGGACAGCGTGCCGAAGCTGACGCTGGAAGAAGTGGAAAATGCGCTGACGCTGATTTTAGACCGCTACAACGGACTGGAAGAAGAAGTCGAACTGGGCGACCGCTGGCAGGGCGGCGTCCTGGTGCTCAAACCCGGCAATGACTCATTGCCCAAAGAAATCCCCGTGGAAGTCTTCTTTCACAAAATCGTGATGCTGCGCGACCGCCTGCGGATACTGGAACAAACCATCAACAGCCACAAGAGGCTCTCCGACGAAGACAAAGTCGGCCTGCAGCAATACATTTCGCGCATCTACGGAAGCCTGACAACGTTCAACGTACTGTTCAAAGACAGGGCGGATCACTTTGTCGGCACCGGCGGCAAAGAGTAGGTTACCGTCATTTCATTATCGATCAGCCGCTGATTATACTGCTGCCGGAATGCCCGGAAAAACAGCTGCAGGCTGTCCGCTTCCGCCGGCAGCGCAGGCAGCAGATTGTGCTCAAGGAGCACATCGTCGTCGTAACGATACAACGCCATCGGCTGCTCCTCGCGGGTCTGAAACACCAGCCCGTCCTTATAAACATTGTAAAAGCCATTGAAATTTATCGCAAAGTTTTTGCCCGCATCCGCGGCAAAAGCATCGAAACCGAAAGCAAAATACGGCTTGTCGTAATGCAGATAATGCAACAGGGTAGGCATGATGTCTATCTGCTGCGTCACCCGCTGCGGCTCTATTTTCGACTCCAGTTCGCCCGACGGATCGTAATAGATAATCGGTATCAGAAACGAGCCGATGCTGGTTTTGCTTTTGGCATGCGACACCAGATTGGTATGGTCGGCCGTAAGGACAAAGACCGTATTTTTAAACCACGACATTTGCGAAGCCGTCTCAAAAAAGCGGCGCAGCGCCATGTCCGTATAGCCGACGCACGGGTGAATCAGCTCCGTCCCCTGCGGAAACACGCCCTCATACTCCGGCGGAACACGGAAAGGATGATGCGAAGT
>JAIRYH010000061.1 GCA_031267855.1 Prevotellaceae bacterium | reverse complement strand
ACCCGGCAAGCCGGCCGGCAGCCAAATTGACAGTTTTTTTGATTTAAATAATGACAAAATAACATTAAATAACTTTAAAATATAATAAATTATGCGAATCAGCAGTAGAAAATATGCACTGCCGCCCGAAGGGCGTTATTTTCATAACCGCAGGTAAGCGCAGCGCAGCCTGCGGGGAGCCTGCACAACAATTTTGAATTTTGAATATTGAAGGTTGAATGGCTTACGCCATTGACCGCTTGCCGTCATTCAACCTTCAATATTCAAAATTCAAAATTGACGAGGCTGCGCTTACCTGCGGTTATGAAAATCCGACCCTTCGGGTCATTTCTTTACTGCTGATCGGCATAAATCCATAAATCCGTAAATCTTTTCTTACCTTTGTGGCGGCATAAAAAAAACGATACATCCATGGCACAGCTGTTCAGGAAAAAAAACATCGAAGACATGCTGGCGGAAGTCGGCGGCGCGAATGGCGGGCTGAAACGCACGCTCTCGGCTACCAGCCTGGTGGCATTGGGAATCGGCGCGATTGTGGGCACCGGCATATTTGTCATTACCGGGCAGGCTACCGCCCAGTATGCCGGCCCGGCCCTCACCCTCTCCTTCATCCTGTCGGCGCTCGGGTGCATTTTCGCCGGTTTTTGCTATGCCGAATTTGCCGCCATGATTCCCGTGTCCGGCAGCGTATATTCATACAGTTATGCCACGATAGGCGAATTTTTTGCCTGGTTCATCGGATGGGACCTGATACTTGAATACCTCTTCGCATGTTCCACGGTATCGGTCGGCTGGTCGGGCTACATGCAGAGCCTGCTGCACGGCTGGGGAATCGACCTGCCCCGCCAACTGCAGCAGGCAACGCTCGGATTTGAAAATGAAGGATGGATGTGGACGGGAAGCATTGTTAATTTCCCGGCCATGTGCATTGTCGCTGTCGTAACGGCGCTGTTGCTGGGGGGCATCCGGCAATCGGCGCGGGTAAATAATATCATCGTAATTATCAAGGTATGCGTCATCCTCCTGTTCATCGGCTTCGGGCTGTCGTTTATTGACACATCCAACTGGACGCCTTACATACCGGCGAATACCGGCGAATTCGGGCATTACGGCTGGAGCGGCATCCTCCGCGGCGCGGCGGTGGTCTTTTTCGCCTACCTCGGCTTTGACGCGCTTTCCACGGCGGCGCAGGAAACCCGCTGTCCGCAAAAAGACATGCCCAGGGGCATTTTAATTTCACTCATTATTTGCGCCCTCCTGTATGTCGCGGTGACCGCCGTCCTGACGGGTATCATAAGTTATAAGGAACTGAATGTGGACGCGCCCATTGCACTGGCAATCGACCGCGTCGGCGGGGGACTGGCATGGCTGAGCCCGTTCATCAAACTGGGCGCTATTGCCGGCATCACTTCGGTGATACTGGTCATGATGATGGGGCAGTCGCGCATTTACTACGCCATTTCGAGGGACGGGCTGCTGCCTGCCGTATTCTCCAAAATCCACAGCAGGCGCAGCGTGCCGCAAAATGCCATTATTTTTACGGGCATCGCCACCGGCATCATCGCCGGCATATTACCCCTAAACGTTTTGAGCGAGCTGGTATCCATCGGCACCCTGATGGCGTTTTCGATTGTCTGCATTTCCGTGGTGGTACTGCGCAAAACGCAACCGCACCTGAACCGCCCGTTCAAAGCCCCCCTCATGCCCTTCATTCCCCTTCTGGGCGCGTTCTTTTGCCTGCTGCAGATGGCGTCGCTTCCCTGGAACACATGGCTGCGGCTCATCCTTTGGACGCTCCTGGGATTTATTATTTATTTCATCTACGGCCGGCGCCACAGCCACCTCGGAAAGCGGGGGCCGGATAACGGGAAATAAAATGATGGTCGAATACACAAAATTTTATATTCTATGAATATTACCGGAAAAATTGACTGGGTCGGCGCGAACGACCGGCGTAAACGATTGTTTGAAAACCTTTGGCCCCTGCCCTGCGGCGTAGCCTATAATTCCTACCTTGTCAGCGACGAAAAAACCGCCCTGGTCGATACGGTGGACAGCGCCGTGGCCGCCGGCTACCTGCACCGTATTGACGCCCGGCTGCAGGGGCGCCCGCTGGATTACCTGGTCATTAACCACATGGAGCCCGACCATGCCGGCATGATCGGCGCGCTGGTCAAGCAGTATCCGGCCATCCGGATTGTCGGGAACAAGAAAACATTTAAGCTGCTTGCCGCTTATTTCGGCATCGGCGAAAACCTGCAGGAAATAGACGAAGACGCCCTGCTCGACCTGGGACGCCACAAGTTGCGGTTCATCCTTACGCCCTGGGTACACTGGCCCGAAACCATGATGACCTACGATACAACGGAACAGCTTCTGTTTACCGGCGATGCGTTCGGCTCGTTTGGTACGCTCGACGGCGGCATTTTCGACGACGAGGTGTGCGTGGAGCGCTATGAGGACGAAGCGCTGCGCTATTACGCGAATGTCGTCGGGCAGTTTTCCATGATGGTGCAGAAGGCGATTGTGAAGTTGAAGAATATTCCGGTGCGCATCATTTGCCCGGCGCACGGCCTGGTGTGGCGGAGCCGGCCATCGAAAATTATTGACTGGTATGACCGGTGGAGCCGCCACGAAGCGCAGCCGGGCGTGGTGATTGCTTTCGCTTCCATGTACGGGAACACCGAGGCAATGGCGGACAATATCGCCCGGCGCCTTGCCGAACGGGGCATGCGGGACGTCCGCATCTTCGATGTTTCCAAAACGCATCTCTCCTTCCTGCTGCGCGAAATATGGAAGTACCGCGGCGTGATCCTCGGCAGCTGCACCTACAACGGCTACGCGCATCCCATGATGGAACTGCTGTGTACGAAATTAACGCACATCAAACCCGGGAACAAGGTAGCCGGCACATTCGGTACCCATAGCTGGAACGGCGGCGCTGTAGCCTGTATGAAGAAAACATTCGACGCGCTCGAATGGCGTATGGTTGCCGACGCCATAGAAGTGTCCGGAAATCCCGCGCTTGCCGGCGCCGACGCCGGCTACGACGCGCTGGCGGCAGCCATGGCGGAAGCGGTGAACGGCATGCCATAACGCCACGCGGCGGCAATCACAGCCCCTTAATTCCTAATTCTTAATTCTTAACTCTTAATTCTCATGAAGCCCGACTGGCTAAAGATAAAACTGGAAACGACCGGCGCCTGCGCGGCTGTGCGGAAGACGGTGGAACAGCATCGCCTGCACACGATCTGCAGCAGCGGACGGTGCCCGAATATCGGGCAATGCTGGAATCGCGGCGTGGCAACGTTTATGATCCTTGGCGACATCTGCACGCGCTCGTGCAGGTTTTGCGCCACACAGACCGGAAAACCGCTGCCGCCCGACCCGCAGGAACCGCAGAAAATTGCGGACGGCATCCGGCTGATGCAGCTCCGCCACTGCGTCATCACTTCCGTTGACCGCGACGACCTGCCCGACCGGGGCGCCGCGCACTGGGCAGCCGTTGTCCGTGCCGTGCGCGCGGCGATGCCGCATACGGTTATCGAAACGCTTGTTCCCGATTTCGATGCGGAAGCCCGGTGGCTGGAGGTGCTGCTGGAAGCCGCGCCCGACATCGCCGGACACAACATGGAAACGGTAGCACGACTCACGCCGCAGGTACGCTCGCGCGCCGGCTACCGCAAAAGCCTCGAAGTCCTGGAATACATTGCCCGGCGCGGCTGTACTGCCAAATCGGGCATGATGCTCGGACTGGGCGAAACCCCGCAGGAAGTGCGCGACACGATGCACGATGTACGCTGCGCCGGCGTACGGCTTTTCACGATCGGGCAATATTTGCAGCCCACCCGGCGGCACCTGCCGGTTGCCGAATACATCACCCCGGCGCAATTCGAACACTACCGGCAGGCCGGCATGGAAATGGGATTCGACCATGTGGCAAGCGGCCCGCTTGTCCGCTCGTCATACATGGCGGAAGAACAGTACATGAAGTTGAAAGTTGAAAGTTGAAAGTTAACTTAATTCTTAATTCCTAATTCTTAATTCTTAATTCTTAATGCACTTTGTTGACTGGGGACTGATCGATTACCGGGAAGCCTGGGAACGGCAACGCGCCCTTGCCGCCCGGCTCATTGCCCAAAAAACCGGCGCCGCCGCAGCGGCAGACGGGGCGGAACATCCGCCGGCCGGCAATACGTTTGTTTTTTGCGAGCATCCCCATGTCTACACGCTCGGACGGAACGGCAGGAAAGACAACCTGCTGGTGGACGCCGCATTTTTAAAGACCCTCAACGCCGCCTGTTATCATGTAGACCGCGGCGGCGACATCACCTACCACGGGCCGGGGCAGATAGTGGGCTATCCGGTGCTCGACCTCGACACCCTGCACCTCTCGCTCAGGCAATACATTTTTACGATAGAAGAAACCGTCATCCGCACCCTGCGGCACTACGGCCTGGCAACCGAACGGCTGGCAGGGGCGCCGGGCGTATGGATGGACGCCGGCAGCCCGGCAGCCCGGAAAATCTGCGCCATCGGCGTGCATGCCTCGCACGGTGTCACCACACACGGCTTTGCGCTGAACGTAAACACCGACCTGGCATACTACCGCCACATCCATCCATGCGGCTTTACGGACAAAGGCGTAACCTCCCTCGCCGCCGAAAAGGGACGCGCCATAGCAATAAACGAAGTGAAACAGTGGCTGCAATACCATGCCAATTTTGAATTTTGAATGTTGAAGATTGAATGGCGGCAAGCGCATAATGGCGCCAGGCAACTCATAACTCATGCGAATCAGCAGCAGGGAAATGACCCGAAGGGTCGGATTTTCATAACCGCAGGTAAGCGCAGCGCAGCCTGCGGGGAGCGTGCGCCACCCCGTTGCCGCTGCCAAAAAGGCAAAGGTTGAAGGTTGAATTTTGAAGGTTGAATGGCTGACGCCATG
>JAIRYH010000043.1 GCA_031267855.1 Prevotellaceae bacterium | reverse complement strand
ACTAAAAATGAAATTCAGTCGACTAAAAATGAAATTCAGTCGACTAAAAATGAAATTCAGTCGACTAAAAATGAAATTTAGTCAACTAAAAATGAAATTTAGTCGACTAAAAATGAAATTTAGTCAACTAAAAATGAAATTTAGTCGACTAAAAATGAAATTTAGTCGACGGTAAAGCAACCGGGATGGAGGTCAGGCGGTCGCCCTCCTGCCCTGCCGTCAGGAGGCTGAAAGTCGGGGCTGTTTCCGCAGTACGCGGACGCGACGGATTTGCGCAGATCTCTTAGCGCATCCCGGCCGCCGGCGTTCATCCGGTCCCTCCGCTGTTATCCGCGCGCCAAAACGGCTTTCGGGACAGTCCCGGCGGAGCGGCACAGCCCCCTGGTTCCCCGAAAGGCGCCTTTCGGGCGGTCGCCGGCGGAAAAACGCCCGAAAAATGAAAAAAAATTTCCGATTTCCGGAAAAAAATTGTACCTTTGCCGACCTCATGAAAAATAGGAAAAACTAAACATAAAGTCTCATTAACTAAAATTATTAAACAAGTATGACAAAAATTATTGACGAGGTTATCCTCCCCGACGGCGGCGAGGACATCGTAATCCCCCCCCGGCAGGCTGAAGAAGCCGAAACAGAATCTGCGGCAGATGACATTTCAATAGATTCCGCAGCCCCTAAAAAGCGCGGAAGCAATGCCTCCGTCCCGATTGATAAATTTGACTGGGACGCTTTCGAGCAGGAGAAAGGAGTGTATGATACCGACAAATCAACCATCGAAAATGACTACAACCGGACATTGTCGAAGGTGGTGGAAAATGACGTTGTCGAAGGCACGGTGGTAGCCATGAACAAACGCGAAGTCATCGTGAACATCGGCTACAAAAGCGAAGGCGTGATCAACATCAGCGAATTTCGCTACAATCCCGAATTGCAAGCCGGCGACAAAGTGGAAGTATATGTGGAAAACGCCGAAGACAAGCGGGGGCAGCTGCTGCTGTCGCACAGGAAAGCGCGCGCCATCCAGTCGTGGGGTCGCGTGAACCAGGCGCTGGAACAGGACGAAATAGTCAAAGGATATATCAAATGCCGCACGAAAGGCGGCATGATTGTAGACATATTCGGGATTGAGGCCTTCCTGCCGGGTTCGCAAATAGACGTAAAACCCATCCGCGACTACGACCTGTTTGTCAACAAAACAATGGAATTCAAAATTGTAAAAATCAATCATGAATACCGCAACGTAGTCGTATCGCACAAGGCGCTGATCGAAGCCGAGCTGGAAGCGCAAAAAGCAGAAATTATCAGCAAGCTTGAAAAAGGGCAGGTACTCGAAGGCACGGTCAAGAATATCACCACCTACGGCGTATTCATTGACCTTGGCGGCGTCGATGGCCTGATTCACATCACCGACCTGTCATGGGGACGCATCAGTCATCCGGAAGAAATTGTACAGCTGGACCAGAAGATCAACGTGGTGATCCTTGATTTCGACGATGCGAAGAAACGCATTGCACTCGGCTTGAAACAGCTCACCCCGCACCCGTGGGATGCGCTGAGCGCCGGCCTCAACGTGGGCGACAAGGTGAAAGGGCGCGTGGTGGTCATTGCCGATTATGGCGCGTTTGTTGAAGTACAGCCGGGCGTGGAAGGACTGATACATGTTTCGGAAATGTCGTGGTCGCAGCATTTGCGCAGCGCACAGGACTTTTTGAAAGTAAACGAAGAAGTGGAAACCGTTATCCTGACGCTTGACCGCGAAGAACGCAAAATGTCGCTTGGCATCAAACAGCTGAAACCCGACCCGTGGGCCACCATCTCCGAACGTTATCCCGTGGGCTCCCGCCACCAGGCAAAAGTACGCAACTTTACGAATTTCGGCGTATTTGTGGAAATGGAAGAAGGCGTGGACGGACTGGTACACATCAGCGACCTGTCGTGGACAAAGAAAATTAAACACCCGGCAGAATTTACCTCTATCGGCGAATCCCTGGACGTTATTGTACTGGAAGTAGACCCGGACAACCGCCGGCTGAGCCTCGGACACAAACAGCTGGAAGAAAACCCGTGGGATGTCTTCGAAACGGTGTTTACCGCAGGCTCCGTACACGAAGGCACCGTGCTGGTGATTGCAGACAAACATGCCATCGTCGCACTCCCGTACGGCGTAGAGGGCTCCGTAAGCATTAAGCAACTGATGAAGGAAGACGGCACGACGGCCAAGGCGGAAGAAAAATTACCGTTCAGGGTACTGGAATTTAACAAAAACTCCAAACGCATTACCCTGTCGCATACCCGTACTTTTGAAGAAGCGAGAAAAAACGTCGAAGAAAGAGGAAAACATTCGGATGCCGAAAGCACGCAAAAAGCAGTGAAAAAATTAAAAGCCAACCTGGAAAAAACCACGCTGGGCGATATCTCCGAACTGGCTGCTTTGAAAAACGGGATGACTTCGACGGAAAGCCCGGCAGAAAGTCCGGCATAATGCATCCGTTATGCTATGACGTTTGAATTGACCATACTCGGTATCAATTCCGCATTACCGACAAGAAATCATTATCCAGCCGCTCAGGTACTCAAAATGCATGAGCGGCTGTTTTTAATTGACTGCGGAGAGGGGACGCAGGTGCAAATGCTGCGTGCCGGCGTGAAGGCGCCGCGCCTTGACGCGATTTTCATTTCGCACCTGCACGGCGACCACGTATTCGGCCTGTTCGGCCTGCTGTCCGCGATGAGCATGCGGGGGCGCAAAAAAGAATTGCCGGTATATGCGCCCGCCCCGATGGAGGCTGCGCTGCGTGACCACCTGCGTTATTTCGGATCGGATATGTCTTTCCAAGTGACGGTACACCACGTGGACACGGACGTGCCGGCATTGATTTATGAAAATTCCACCCTGTCGGTACACGGCATTCCGCTGAAACACCGCGTGCCGTCCACCGGTTTCCTGTTTCGCGAAAAAACGCCGCAGCGCAACGTGCGCAATCCTTTAATAGCCCTGCACCATTTACAGGTTGAAGATATTGTGGCGCTGAAAAACGGCAGCGACGTAACGCTGCCCGACGGCACCGTCCTGAACGGCAAGGCGGCAACGTACGCGCCCCGTGTTCCCCGCGCCTATGCCTACTGCAGCGACACGATGTTCTCGGAAACGGTGATCGAACAGGTGCGCGGCGTAGATTTACTGTACCACGAAGCCACCTTCCTGTCCGATAAAATAGAACTTGCCCGGCGGTCGATGCATTCTACCGTTGCCGATGCGGCAACCGTTGCCCTGCGGGCAAATGCAGGGCGTCTGCTTATCGGGCATTTTTCGTCGCACTATGCGAATGCGGAAGGTCTTTTGCAGGAAGCGCTGCACATTTTCCCCAATACGCAGGCCGCAGAAGAGCTGCAGCGGTATGAAATCGGGAAAAAACGGAACCGCCGGCGCCGGCGCCCGCATTAGTCTTCGTCATCGTCTTCCACCGGATAGTCTACAACGGTAAAGGTTCTGTAAACCACCGATTCATTACCGTGTATGTCGGTTGCCCATATTCCGAGATGGTACGCGCCCAGGGAGGCATTTTCCGGAATGGAATCGCTGTGCACGTGCACATGATGGTTTTTTAATCCCTTTGCATCCTCGTACGTTTTTTGATAGCTCCAGTCGGCGCGCGCTGCCTGGGGCTGAGCTTGCAGCGCCTGCGAATGCGTGTGTCCCTCGCCGTAGTGAATATCAATTTTGTACTGGTTAAGCCCCGACTCGTCGGCAAGGTCAAATTCAAGATGCACACCGTGCGCATTGCCGGCGGTGAACGGCTGGTTTTCCTCCGGCTCGTGCAACGTAATTACCGGGCCGGTTGTTTCGGTTGTTTCGTCATGGCTGCAGCCGGCAAGGGCGCATCCTGCAAGTACTGCGACAGTGAGTTGGAAAATTTTTTTCATGATTTGTTTTTTTTAACTGTTAATGATTAAATAAAATTTGTATGGTCACCAGGAAATTGCGTCCTATTTCGGGCAAGTTTAGCCGGCGATAGAAGCTG
>JAIRYH010000023.1 GCA_031267855.1 Prevotellaceae bacterium | reverse complement strand
CCCAAAGCTACAATGTCGACGACCATTTTGACATCCCCCAGCCCGTCGGCATGGTCGGCAAGCGGCTGGCCGGCAACTACCGCATCTTTGTCGGGAAAGCAAAGTCGGCGAAATACACCGACGAATGTATCCGCCGCGCCGGCCTCAACCTAAAGCAGCTCATCTTGGAACCCCTGGCCTCCGCCAAAGCCGTGCTCTCGGACGATGAAAAGAAAATAGGCGTCGCCATGGTCGACATCGGCGGCGGCACCACCGACCTCGCCATATACTACGACAACATCGTACGCCACACCGCCGTCATCCCCTTCGGCGGCAACGCCATCACCGAAGACGTCCGCCAAGGCTGCGGCGTCATCCCGCGGCTGGCGAATGCCATGAAAGAACAGCACGGCTCCTGCTTCCGCGACCTGGCAGGCGACTCGGTACTCGTCATCCCCGGCATGAACGGACGCGAACCCCGCGAAATATCATTCCAGTTCCTCGCCGGCATCATCGAAGCGCGCATGGAAGAAATCATCGAAGCCGTGATGTACGAAATCGAATACTCCGGCTGCGCCGAAAAACTCCCCGCAGGCATCGTATTTACCGGCGGCGGCGCGATGATACAGCACCTCGAAGAACTCGTACACAGCAAAACCGGATACCCCACCCGCATTGCAAAACCACTGAACATAACGGAAGACTCGCACGCGGACATCCGCCGCAGCAGCTGCTCCACCGCCGTGGGACTGCTCCTCAAAGGCATCGAGCACGAAGAAAAAGCAGCCCTCCCGACTCTTGAACAAATACGGATCAAAGAAACCGTAGCAGTGCCGGCGGGGGGAATAAAAAAAGATCCGGCGCCCAGGGGAGGGGATAAAAAGAAAAAGAAATTCTTCGGAATAGACGGGGATCTGTTCGGCGGCAGTTTCTTTAACGACCCCACCCTCTGACAGCCGCCACACAACAAACCGGAATTAAAAACAAACAATAAAATAAAGACAATGGACATAGAAATCATACCGACCAACTGGGAACCGCAGCGCTCGCACATCAAAGTCATCGGCGTGGGCGGCGGCGGCGGCAATGCCGTAAACCACATGTGCCGCACCGGCATCAGGGAAGTCGAATTCGTCATCTGCAACACCGACCTGCAGGCACTGACAGCAAGCCCCGTGCCCGTAAAAATACAGCTGGGCGAAATACTCACCAGAGGACTCGGCACCGGCTGCAGCCCCGAGCAGGGACGCAAAGCGGCGGAAGAAAGCGAAGACAGCATCCGCAGCCTCCTCGCCGCCAACACCGAAATGGCCTTCATCACCGCCGGCATGGGCGGAGGCACCGGAACCGGCGCCGCGCCCGTCATCGCGAAAATCGCAAAAGAAATGGACATCCTTACCGTCGGCATCGTCACCCTCCCCTTCCGCCACGAAGGAAGGAACGCCCTCCAGCGCGCATACGAAGGCATCCGCGAACTGCAGCAGCAAGTCGACAGCCTCCTCATTGTCGACAACCAGAAGCTCTGCGAAATGTACGGCGATCTCCCCATCCCCGAAGCCTTCGCAAAAGCCGACGACGTGCTCAGCATCGCCGCCAGGGGCATTGCCGAAATCATCACCCTCCCGGGCTACCTGAACGTCGACCTCGCAGACGTGAAAATGGTCATGAAAAACAGCGGCGTCGCGCTCATGGGCGCCGGCAGGGCAAGCGGCGAGCGGCGCGCCGTCGAAGCCGTCGAACAGGCGCTCAGTTCGCCCCTGCTCAACAACAGCGACGTAAAAGGCGCGAAAAACGTGCTGGTCAACATCACCACCGCCCGCAACAACAGCATCACCCTGTATGACCTCGAACAGATCGTACGCCACGTATACGACAGGGCCGGCAGCATCGAAAACTGCAAGCATGGCGTCGTATACGACGACACCATGGGCGACGCCGTCTCCGTAACCGTCGTCGCCACCGGCTTCGGCATGCACGTCATCGACGCGCCCGTCACCCTCCCCCCCCCCGTGCCGCCCGTCCCGTCCGGCCTGCCCGCGCAAAGAATCGTCATCACCCTCGACGAACCCGAAACGGAAACAGCAGCCGCCCGCCTCCCCGCCGAACCGCAGCCGGCGGCCGCAAGCGACTTCAAAGAAAACCCCGGCCGGCGGATATACCACTTCCCGCCGGAACCGTCGCCTGCTCCGGAAACATCCGGCCTTGCCGCCGCCCCCCGCACGCGGCGTCCCGCACTCATCCCGGACAGCGATGCCGACATCACCGAACTGGAAAAAGTGCCTGCCTACCTGCGCCGCAACACACCGCTCACGCCGGCCGACAGCGCCGCCGGCAGCGCCGTCACCGAAGCGCCCTCAAGAATC
Organism: Prevotellaceae bacterium; assembly: GCA_031267855.1. The sequence goes on along the minus strand of JAIRYH010000023.1, from coordinate 5,891 downwards.
ATTACCGCCAACCACACCCACCGCCTCAGCCCCAGCAACTCCTTCCTCTACCAGACGCAAGACTGAATAAGTTGAAAGTTAGTTATGAGTTATGAATTATGAGTTATGAGTTGCGCGAAGCGCGTCATGGCGACAGTAGAGACGGGGCGCGCCCCGTCTCTACCTTTCAACTTTCAAAATTGGCAAGTGGCGGGCTGCAGGCGGAGAGTGAATTAAATAATTTGCGTATATTTGCAAAAAAGCAAAGGCAATGAAACAACGAATATACATTGACACATCTATTGTGGGCGGGTATTATGACAAGGAATTTTCCGAAGCCACCATCGCCCTGTTTGAACGGCTGAAAAACAAAGAGGTTGTTTTTGTAGTATCTGACCTGATGCAGGGGGAGCTGGAAAAAGCTCCGGCACACGTTCAGGAATTGCTGCACACGTATGAAAAAGATTATCCCGACTGTTTTGAATATGTTGTTGCCACGCAGGAGGCGACAGAATTAGCCGACAAATATATTGCCGAAAAGGTAGCAGGCAAGGCGAGTTATACGGATTGTCGCCATATTGCAGTAGCTACTGTTAATAAGGTGGACATAGTGGCAAGCTGGAATTTCAAGCATATTGTAAATCTCGATAAAATTAGAGGATATAATGCCATAAATTTAAAACTCGGCAACGTAATACTTGAAATAAGAAATCCAAAAGACTTGATAAAATATGGAAACGATTAAACAAGCGAAAGCTTTCGACTGCGTAAAAATGATGCGGGACATTCGTGACGAAATAGATGCTGAAACAGCCGGCATGACCTATGAAGAACTTCGTACCTATTTAGACAGGCAACTGGAAAACGATGTATTTTGGCAACGAATAGTCCGCCAAAAGAAAGTAAGCAACCATGATGCGCCGTAATCTTCCCTTGCCGGCGCCATTAAATCATGAATAACGAATTTAATTAATCACATCAGCACATTCCCCGCTTCACCATATCCCCGCTTCACCGCGCAGCGCATTTACCCTTTCACCGCGCGCAGCGCATTCACCGCGCATATCGCGCCAGCCAACTTTCAACTTTCAACTTTCAACTTTCAACTAATTTTAATTACCTTTACGCTTCCAAAATAAAAACAGGCTATGAAAGTAACGGCTTTGTTGCGCGAAAATTTCAAGGTATCGCTCACAGCGGTAAAGACCAACCGTCTGCGCACCGGATTGACCATCCTTATTATCGCCATCGGCATCATGTCGCTGGTGGGCATTCTCACCGCCATCGACGCGGTCAAGGGCTCCATTGCGACGAGTTTTAACAGCATGGGCGCAAATTCCTTTACCATCCGGATGCGGGGCAATAATTTCCAGGTGCTGACCAAGCGCATCCGCCAGCGTACGGCATCGCGGATTACCTACCATCAGGCAAAAGAATTTAAGGACCGGTACCTGATTCCGGCGGCCGTGGCGATCAATACGTGGGTTGCAAGCGGGGCAACCGTCAAGTACGGCTCCGTACAGACCGACCCGAGCATCGGGATTGAAGGGTCAAACGAAGATTATATCCTCTCCGACGGGCTGGAAATAGGCAGGGGGCGCAATTTTACGGCTTACGACATCGACAATGCCGCCTTCGTTGCGATCATCGGCAGCGATGTGGAGAAAACCCTGTTTAAGGGGAAAAATCCCGTTGACGAATATATCATTATCGGCGGCAACCGGTACCGCGTGATCGGCACTTTTAAACCCAAGGGTTCCAATTTCGGCGGTGGCTTCGACCGGCAGGTGGTGATTCCGGTAACCAATGCCCGTAGCGCATTCGGCTCTGCCAACCAGGGATTTTATTTGGAGATCATGCCGCTCAATCCCGACCAGACCGAAGAGGCGATTGTGGAAGCGGAAGGGCTGTTCCGTATTATCCGCCGGCTCGAGCCGCAGGATGAAACGGATTTCACGATTTACCGCAGCGATGCTCTGGTGGAAATGATGATGAACTTTATGGGCAGCGCCACGCTGGTGGCTGTTATCATTGGCCTGATTACCCTGCTGGGCGCGGCGGTCGGGCTGATGAACATCATGCTCGTGTCGGTAAACGAACGCACCCGCGAAATAGGAACCCGCAAGGCCATCGGCGCGCGCGCCGCTACGATTAAGCAGCAGTTTCTGTTTGAATCCATCGTTATCGGGCAGCTGGGCGGACTGCTGGGCGTCGTGCTCGGGATGATTATCGGGAATGCCGTGGCGCTGCTGACGGGCGCGTCGTTTATCGTTCCATGGTTTTGGATATTCGTCGGCGTATCGCTGTGTTTTGGCGTGAGCATTGCTTCGGGTTATATTCCGGCCGTTCGCGCCTCCCGTTTGGATCCCATCAATGCCCTGCATTATGAGTAGAACTAAGAGTTAAGAACTAAGAACTAAGAGTTAAGAACTAAGAGTGCTGTCGCCACTAATACGGGACGCAGTTGTTGCGGTACCCATTAGTGGCGACAGCACTCTTAGTTCTTAGTTCTTAACTCTTAGTTCTTATTGCAAGCGGAAAACGTAGGTAATGGTGCCGTATTGTACCAGTTCCGTGGGGGAGCTGGTAAATTTTGTTTTCAGGGCGGCTTCCTTTGCCGCATTCCACATGGCGGCGTGGGAGACGGTAGAGCCTTTGGTAACGGCTCTTGCCGAGGTTACCTGTCCGCTTTGGTCTACGGAGATTTCCACGACCACCCGTCCCTGCAGGTTTTGTGAATATTCGGGAAGCGGCATTTGTCCTACAATCGAACGCCCCGTCAGGCTGAATGACGTGCCGCCCAGGGAGGTTGCTGCACTTTTTGTCGTTTGCGTATCGTCTCCGCCGCCTTTGAATACGTCGGCGCTGATGACCGCCGCCGTGGCGCCCTGCCGGGTCGCCCCGCCGTCGTTCTCCATGCTCGGATTAAACAGGGCATAAGGGTTAAGGGGCGTCATTGTGTCCGGCGCCGGGTCGTAGCGTTCCACGTCGCCGTGTTCATTTGCCCCGCCGGACGAGGTCAGCGGTACCGTGTTTTTAGCGATCCGGGGCGCGGTCGAAGGTTTGTCGGGCGTTGCAGTGGCCTTATTTCCCTGTTTACCCGGCGTGGTTACCGGCTTGGGTGTTTTCTGGGAAGAAGATCTTGCGCCGCCGGATCTCGGTATGGTTTTGTCCGGCCCCACGGTATTCGTTTTGTTGGTGGTAAAAATGGAAATATTTTTAGGCAGTTCCTCTTTGGGCAGCTCAAAGGTAATCAGGATTTCTTTCGGCTGTTTCGGTACATCGTCGGCATTAACGGCCATCGTAGATGTCCAGAAAGTAAGCAGCAGCAGGGAATGGAACAGCAGTGTCGCGATCAATCCGACCGCACGTTTTTTTCTGTTTATGGAAGTGTCCGGGTTCATAAAAATTTATTCGGGTTCCGGTTCCGTTGCCAGCAAAACTTTATAATTATTGCGTTTGGCAATGTTCATAACAAGTACTATTTCTCTTACCGGAATGGTTTCATCCACGTACAGGGAGATAACCGGGTCTTCCTGATCCGCCAAGCGGGCTTGCAGCGCGCCTTCCACGGCGGAAAACGGAACAGGCTGCAGGTTGTTGTTTATATGATAGGTGTACGTATCTGTTTCCGGATGATGCTTGATAGCCACCGTTACTTCTACCTTGCTCGCGACCGTGTTGGTGCTTTTGGGCAGCAATAGCTGCAAGGCATTGGGGCTTGCCTGCGTCGCCGATATCATGAAGAATATAAGCAGCAGGAACACCAGGTCGGTCATGGATGACAGGGGGAACGACGGGTCTACATTGAGCTTTGTTTTGATTGCCATGGCCGGTTATTGTTTAACAGGTTCGTTCAGGATATCGATGAAATCGATGGTGTTTTTTTGCAGTTTATTAACAAAATTTTTCACGATTGTCGTCAGGTAATTATACCCGAAGTAGGCTAAAATAGCCACTATCAAGCCGGCAACCGTAGTAATCATGGCGGTGTAGATGCCGCCGGAGAGCATGGACATGTTGATCGTGCCGCTGCCGCTTGCCGCCATGTTGTAAAATGCCTGTACCATCCCAATCACCGTGCCGAGGAAACCGAGCATCGGCGCCCCGCCGGAAATAGTGGCCAATATCGGCAGTCCGCGTTCCAGCCGGGCAATTTCAAGGTTGCCGGTATTTTCGACCGCTTCCCGTATATCCGCCAGAGGGCGCCCCAGGCTCGAAATGCCTTTATCGACCATGCGTCCGATAGGCGTATTTTCGTGCCGGCACAATGCTCTTGCCGCATCAATGCGGCTTTCACGGATATAATCGGCAATTTGACTCATAAAGCGCGGATCTATGCGCGTAGTCTTTTGAATAACCACCCAGCGTTCAAAAAATATGTACACGGCAATAAACGATAGAAGGATGAGCGGAAACATCAGCCAGCCGCCTTTTAATGTCAATTCCCATACAGATATGCCATCCTGCTCATTGACGGTTTCGACAAAAGCAGTTGCATCCTGTTGCGGTAATTCTTCCGTCGCCTGTTGCGCAAAGCCGCTAAGCGTAACCATAAAAAAAGCTGTAACAAGCGCGAAGGTATAACGTCTGAATTTCATAATTAAGATAAGTTTTTAAAGTGTTTTTAGTGTGGTAGATTATTTCTTCTTCTCCGGACGAAAGAACTTAGCCCATTCATACTTTTTGCGCTTTTTCCAGTCGCCTTTGTGGTAAGCATAGCTGGCTATAAGGGGGACTATCGTCGTGGCTTCGGCATACACCATCTGTTCGTGCGCAGTATCCACTTTCCCCCATGACGATGCTTCCTTTAGCGTAGAACTCGAGCATGCGCCGTCGCGTGAATCGGCTACGGTGATTTGTACGGCATACTGGTGCATCGGTACTTCTTTGCCAAGACATTCGGCGCATACTACCGTATCCTGTGCAAAATTTTTTGGTACGCCGCCGCCCACCATAAACAGTCCGCTGGATTTTGCCGCCATTTTTATTTCGGTCAGTTCACGGAAATCGGCTACCGAATCAATGGTCAGGTAGGGTTTTTTCTTTTTGATACGCTCCGTCTGATGCATCACCAGGCCAAAGCCGGCGCTGCAATCGGAAAAAGCGGGAACAAAAACCGGCACGTGATGTTCATAACAGGTTTGCAGCAGCGAATTTTTCTTTTTGGAATTTTTTGTCAACCATTTGCCGGTTTCCCAAATAAATTCGCGTGAAGAATAAGGACGGTTTTCCAACGAATCGGCAATTTCTTTGATTGCCGCATCGCAATGTTGCAGTTCTTCTTCGTCAATGTAGGTGTCGTAAATACGGTCTATATAATTTTTGCGCAACAATGTGTCGTCCACAAAAGGCGTTCCCTTGTAATGCTTGTAGCCTAATGCTTCGAAGAAATCCATGTCAATAATGGATGCACCGGTCGACACAATGCAATCAATCATGTTGAAACGAACCATATCCACATATACCTGCATGCAGCCGGCGGCGCTTGTGCTGCCGGCAAGGACTAACCAGTTGGTGCAATTTTTATTTTTTATCATCAATTGCAGCATGTCGGCCGCTGCTGCCGTATCGCGCGAAGAGAAAGACATACCGCGCATGGCATCAATAATTTCCGTAGCGTCAATTTTTGTAATATCTATGTGCCGAATGGCTTCTTTCAGCATCCCCTCTTTGCTTGGTACCATAAGTTTTTTCTATGTAATAATTTGTTACTTAACACAGGTTCACCGTATTTATTTTGCAAAGGTAGGTAATATTTTTGAAATGCTAAAAATACTTTTTGCCGGTTGTTTCTTTTTTGAGGCGTTATGGAAGGTTTCGCCGGATACTGATTAAGAGTCGGAGTTTACGAACCGGCTGACTCCGGCATGCTCTATTCTTAATTCATCATCTTTCCCGTCCGATATGTT